>JAJYIO010000175.1 GCA_021790035.1 bacterium
CTCCGGACGACAGCATGACCCTCGAGGTCGACAACGACATGACCTACGGCGAGGAGGTCCCGAACCTCCAGGTAGGCGACAACCTGACGATCCGCGGCGTCGAGTACCACGATCCCGGCAAGGATGGCATCCACTGGACCCACCACGCCAACGTAGCCGGGGATGCGGGCTACATCGAGACGGCAGACGGCACGATCTACCAGTAATGGCCCGAGGCGCCTCTTTCCAGGTGCCTTCCGCGGTTGAATTCCCGAAGGCGATCACCGATAATCCAGGTGATCGCCTTTTCGCTTGCTTGCCTTCATGACGACGTTCTGGATCGCGCCCCGGCGCTTCGACCCCGCCTTCGGGAACGGGGACAAGCCGCATTACGGACTCTGATCCGGTCTTCTCCCGGTGCGCCTGCGGGCGCGACCCTCTACCGACAGCCCCTGGTGGGCAGGAGAAGCTTGCTCATGAGCGTCCTCGATCCGACCGTTCCTCCATACACTGCCGAGGAAGTCACCCCCCTCAAGCCGCCGGCAGGCGACGACCTGTTGCTCCACAAGAACCTGCAGGACGGCGAATTCTGGCGGCGCATTCCGGCCTACCGCGACATCGACGAGACCACCTTCCTGGACCATATCTGGCAGGGCAAGAACTCGGTCATCAATGCCGACCGGCTCATCGCCACCATCGCCGACCTGGCGCCCCCCGAATTCATCGCCGACGCCCGTGAGGGCTTCAAGCGCGCCCCGATGGCCGTGCGCGTCTCGCCCTACATCATGAGCCTCATCAACTGGGAGGATCCCTATCTCGACCCGATCCGCACCCAGTTCATCCCCGTCGCCAGTCGCCTCGAAGCCGACCACCCCATGCTCACCCTCGATTCGCTGCATGAGCAGGATGATGCGCCGGTTCCCGGGCTCACGCACCGCTACGCCGACAAGGCCCTGTTCCTGCCGCTCAACACGTGCCCGGTCTACTGCCGTTACTGCACGCGCTCCTACGCCGTGGGCCTCGATACCGACGAGGTGGAGAAGGTCCACCTGGGGATCGATCCACGCCGCTGGGCCAGGGCATTCAAGTACGTCGCCTCGCGGCCCGAACTCGAGGACATCGTGGTCTCGGGCGGCGACACCTTCCAGCTGGCTCCCCGCAGCCTCGAGCAGATCGGCGAGACGCTGCTCAAGATGCCGAACATCCGCCGCATCCGCCTGGCGACCAAGGGCCCTGCGGTCATGCCGATGAAGATCCTCTCGCATGCCGAGTGGACCGATGCCGTGAGCCACCTGGCCGAGATGGGTCGCAAGCTGGGCAAGGAAGTCGTCCTCCACACCCACTTCAGCCATCCCAACGAGATCACGGCCATCAGCGCCAGGGCCATGCAAGTTCTGTTCGAGCGCGGCATCACGGTCCGAAACCAGAGCGTGCTGATCCGGGGAGTCAACGACAACCCCGAGACGATGCGGGTGCTGGTCAAGCGCCTCGGCCACATCAACGTGCACCCCTACTACGTCTACCTGCACGACATGGTCAAAGGGGTCGAGGACCTGCGCACGCGGCTCCAGGCCGCCCTCGACATCGAGAAGTACGTGCGCGGCGCGACCGCGGGCTTCAACACTCCGGTCTTCGTCTGCGATGCGCCCGGCGGCGGCGGAAAGCGGGACGTCCACAGCTTCGAGTACTACGATCGGGAGAACGGCATCGCGGTCTACATCGCGCCCAGCGTCAAGCCCGGCCAGATGTTCCTGTACTTCGATCCGATCCGGGACCTGGCCCCCGAGGCCCAGGCCCGATGGGCCGATCCCACCCTGCGCCAGGAGATGATCCAGGAGGCCCGCCGCCGCGCCCTTTCGGCGGCCCAGTAGAACGAATCAGGCGGGCTCCCTGGTCAGGGAGCCCGCCTGATTGCGTCAAGATTTGGCCTCTGCTCGGTCCGGCGGTGCCTCAAGAGCTTGTTACCCGACGGGCCAGAACAGTCCGAGCACGGTAGCAGCCGGCATCGGATGGAGCTGGAAGAAGCCCCGGTAATCCGTCGGCAGGTGAATGACGGTGCCTGGCGTCAGGGTCACGCCGGGATTGGCGAGCTGGAGGTCGCCGGCGCGGGCGGCGTTGTCGAGCTGGCCATCGGCGATGATCTGCCAGGTGTCGCCGGGCTTGACCGTGTAGAGGCGGACGTTCGGATCGTAGCCAGACGGGGCCATCGGCTGGATACGAGGCGGTACGGGCTGGCCCTCCACCAGATCCTGCACCCCGGCCATGAAGTACGCCAGCGGGAAGTTGAGGGAGGTATCCGTCTTGCGCCCCGGGGGCAGGGCGACATCCCGGTGGCGGGTGATGTGGGACAGCGGGATGCCGTACTCCTCGACCAGGTACGCCGCAAGGCGCATCGTGGCATACACCTGCGCGTTCGGATACGGCTCGATGTCGTCGCCCACGTTGCAGATCTCGATGCCGATCGAGTAGTTGTTGACGTTGGGCCGGCCGTCGAACTCGCTGACACCCGCATGCCAGGCCCGGTCGACATCCTGGACGCACCGGATGATGGAGCCATCCCGGTCGACGATGTAGTGGCTGCTGACCTGAGAAGCGGGGTTTGCGAAGTACCTTGCGGTCGACTCGGCATCTCCGGCACTGGCGGTGTGATGCAAGAGGATCGTGTCGATCGCCATGCCCGCCGGGCGGGCGTTGAAGTTGGGCGAAGGATACCACGCCGCAACCGGCGCCTGGATGGCCGCCGCGGACAGCGGCGCCGTGGAACTCGAAGCTGCGATGGTCGAACTGAGACCGCCACAACCAGACAGCGCCGACGCCGTTACCGCCAGGCTCAACCAGGCGCGAACATTGATGGCCAAGAGCGGCACCTCCCACAGTGGGCGACGGGAAACCCCATCGCCCTTCGGCACACGCTCTAGTTTACCTCATCTTTACCTGAAGTTAAAGTGCACTACCTTTGCGACCGCTTCTCCCGGGCATGCTCCTTGGCATACCGGGCCGCCAGCCTGAGCTCCGCCTTGGCCTGCCGGACCAGGGCGAGGGCCTTGACGCGATGACCACCGAAGACCGGCCTGGCCTTGTTCAGGGCCCTCTCGGCAACCGTGAGCGACCGCCAGGCCCGCCGCATCAAGGGAGCGCGTTCGCGAATCCGGCGGCGCATCCTCATCCGGCCGTTCATCACGCGACCCGGGTGGCCAGGCTGAACTACGGCAGGAGCGTTACCCTGCGGCGACGAAGCCTGGGCCAGGGCGGGCGTCCCGCACAGGGCGAGCAGGGCTGCGCCGAGCAAGGCGATGGAGAAGGTCTTGCGGTGGGACATCGAGAGCCTCCTTACAGAGTGTCGGCCCGGAGCGGTTTGACGCTCCGCGTAACGATTCCAAGCTTGAGGGCCGGGCCTTTGAAGATCCTGAGAGAAACCTTGGAACTGGCCCAGAATCACCTGAGAGTTTTCCCAGGATAGCAGCCACCATCGCTCGCATCCTTCAAGGCGGTCCTTCAAGGCACGCGCTTGAGAAAGCGGTATCCCCGACCGGCTTCGGGCTCAGGGGCCCAGATCTGGACCGTACGCGGGGGAACGGCCAGGCGCAGGAAACCGCATTCCATCTTGCGCACGGCTCCGGTTCGGAGCTCGCGCATGGGGGTCGAGTCGACCAGCCAGGGCATCTGCGGCGACACGGCCTCCCGCACCTCCGTGTCGCCGGCATTGGCAGCCACGATCACGGTCTGCCGGGCCGAATGCGTGCGGCGCGAAAAGGCCAGCAGGCGATCTGCGACCATGGGCACGTAGTCACCCACGACCAGGGCCTCGTGATCGGCCCTGAGCTGCAGCAACTCCTTGAGGACCCTGGTCTCTTCGGCCTTGCCACCCAGGGCGCGATCCCAGTCCATCGGGCCCCGCTGATACGGATCGCCCTGGCCCTCGAGCCCGATCTCCTCGCCGTAGTAGACCAGCGGCGAACCCGGAAGCGTGATCATCAGCGACCAGAGGAAGACGCGATCCGCCAGGCGGGGAAAGAGGCTCGCCAGACGCGGGCGATCGTGGTTCGACAGGACACACCAGCTCTTGAGGAGCGGCTCGATGCCTACGTCCGCCACCATGGCTGCGATCAGGGCCGCCGCCTTGCCGGCTGACATCTCGCCCCGCGCAAAATCCATCAGGATCGTTGCCAGGTAAAGATTCATGGCGGCATCCACCGCCGGCATCCAGCCCCCAGGGTAGTTCCAGAGCTCGCCGATCACCAACGAGTCCAAGCGCGCCTCGTGCGCGGCGGCCGTCAGCTCTGCGAGGATCCCGGGTCCGATGTCGCTGGCCACGTCGAGCCGCCAGCCGTCGATCCAGCGCAGGTGATGCCGGACGACCGAGTCCGGCCCCTCGAACAAGATCTCCCGCACGGCCTCGTGCTCGAGGTCGAGCTCCGGCAGATTGGTCGAGTTCCGCCAGGTCACGCACCCGCCTGACACCTGGCTGTCGAAGCGGTAGTACGACCGGTAGGGGCTTTCCGGACGTGCGCTCGCATCCTCGAACCACGCACATCGCCGGCCCGTGTGATTGAACACCCCGTCGAGGACCACCTTGAGTCCGCGGGCGTGAGCCGCCTCGCACAGCGCTGCCAGATCGCCCTCCGTGCCGAACTGCGGATCGATCGCGAAGTAGTCGACGGTATCGTACTTGTGATTGGTGAAGGCCTCGAAGATCGGGTTCAGGTAGACGACGGTGGCCCCGAGACGGGCGATGTAGTCGAGCCGGGACGCGACCCCTTTCAGGTCGCCGCCCCAGAAATCCAGCTCCTGTCGCCAGACTCCCGCCCCTGGATCGAACGTCCCGCGTCGAGGCTGCGCTCGCCATGGGCGCAGCCGGCGAGGAGCTGAATAGAGGTGGGAGCGGGAGGCGAGATCGCCTCCGATCGCAAAGCGATCGACGAAGACCTGGTACACGACCTGCGAATTGCGCCAGTCGCGCTTGCGACGCTCGAAGACATCAGGCCCTGCAACCAAGTTACTTGAGTATGTATTTATCAAGTGATATTATCCTTTAGCCCGCAGATTCAGCGGGCGGAGGGTTCTTTTCAATGGATCGAGAGTTTATCGTCATTGCCAAGCTCTTGGGGGTTCTGCTCGACTCCAGTACCGGGGAGCCGGTGGGGGCGATCGACGCCAGCGACCTGCTTCCGGCCGAGTCGGCCGAGGCTCTGGCCGAGCAGATCGCCAGGAGCTACGGCCAGCATGTGCTGGATGAGCAGCGCGCCGCGCTCGAGAAGCTATGGACCCTGCCGGCCTTCGAGAAGCCGCACGGCTAAACGTCGAAGCGCCCGTCCCGGCTGCGGGAACGGGCGCTGGATGGCACCAGGGTCCAATCGAGACGGCACCTCTCGAAAGCGACCTACCAGGAACTGACGGCCTGCTGTTCGATCTGCTGTGAATAGAAGTTGAAGGTGTCCGAACTCATCGGCGAGGAGTTGTAGATCGTGTTGAGCGCCGAGATCCGATCATCGACGGAATAGCCGGTCATGGCGACGAGCTGCCCGGCGGCGCGTTCGGCGAGCTGGTTCTCCAGGTCGGTTTCCTGGGAACTCGACATGTTCGTCGAGTTGTACAGGGTATCGGCCTGGCTCTTGGCCTGCATGAACTGGTCGGCAACCGCCTCGGGACTCGAGGAGGCCGAGGGGAAGTTGCCGAGGATCGAACCCATCGCCTGCTGCGTGAGCTCCGACTCGTACATGTTGAGAGTGGAACTGGACATCGCCGAGTCGTTGTAGATCTCGTTGAGCGTCGAGAGGCGATCCTGGACGGGATAGTTGTTCATGGCCACGAGCTCCTGGGCCGCCCTGTCGGCGAGCTGGTTCTCGAGGTCGCTCTCCTCCGAGCTGCTCATGTCGGTGGTGTTGTACGCATAGTCGACCTGGCTCTTGGCCTGCTGGAACTGGGAGAACACCTCCTCCGGGTTGCTCCACTGGTGACCCGACGGGACCCAGTACTGGGCGATCGGCGGCGGCACCGGCTCGAGCACCGGCGGGGGCGTCGGCTCGTAGACCGGCGGGGGCACCGGCTGGGCCACCGGCGGGGGCGTCGGCTCGTAAACCGGCGGGGGCACCGGCTGGGCCACCGGCGGGGGCGTCGGCTCGTAAACCGGCGGGGGCACCGTCCGGCTGGGCGTATAACT
>JAJYIO010000176.1 GCA_021790035.1 bacterium
GGGGCAGGCGATCGCAGGTGATTCAATCGCTGTTCGGCTCTTCGATCTGACCGCAGTCCCTCAAGACAAAGGACGGCGGGGGCGTGCCCGAGTCCTCCATGGACGTCGGCAAGATCGCATGGCGTAAGACGGTTCCTCGCAGTCCCCTGGCTCGGCTCTCCGGGAGCGGGCCTCGATCACGTGACCCGACAGCAAGCGCGACACAGGCGCATCGACTTCAACCCAACCTAGCCGGCCGACGGGGGACTGGGTGGCTGCCCCCAAGGGCGAGCTGCGCCCTTGCCACTTGGGCGGCCAGCCCTTCGAGCTGACCGCAGGTTCCCCAGGACAAAGGAGCGCGGGCGAAGTGCCCGCGCTCCTCGAAGCGTTGCCGATCCTGGCCGGCTGGCAGCATGTCCTAGGATGCCTTGGCGGTCTCCTCGGCCTCCTCGGCCGGCTGCTCGGGCGCGGCGCCGTCCTTGTTGCGGAACTGCACCTTGCCATCTACCAGGAAGGCCTCGATGACGCCTTCCTTCTTGAGCGTTCCGGAGAGGATGTCCTCGGCCAGCGGATCCTCGATGAGGCGCTGGATGGCGCGGCGCAGCGGCCGGGCTCCGTAGGTGGAGCTGTAGCCCTCGTCGACCAGCTTGTCCTTGACCTCGCCCGAGATCTCGAGGATGAACTCGTTCTCCTTCATCCGCTGGTAGACCTCCTTCATCATGAGGTCCGAGATCTGTGCGACTTCCTCCTTGGTGAGCGGGTGGAAGACGATCATCTCGTCGATACGGTTGAGGAATTCGGGCCGGAAGGCCTGCTTGAGCTCGTCGAGTACGAGATCGCGCATCTTCTTGTACTTGTTATCCTCGCCGCCGGTCTGGAATCCGAGCGAGGAGCCCTTCTCGATCGCCCGGGCGCCGATGTTGGAGGTCAAGATGACGATCGTGTTCTTGAAGTCGACCGTCCGCCCCTTGGCATCGGTCAGGCGACCGTCCTCGAGGATCTGCAAGAGGATGTTGAAGGCGTCGGGGTGGGCCTTCTCGATCTCGTCGAACAGCACCACCGAGTACGGCCGGCGCCGTACGGCCTCGGTGAGCTGGCCGCCTTCCTGGTAGCCTACGTAGCCCGGCGGGGAGCCGATCATCTTGCTGACCGCGTGCTTCTCCATGTACTCGGACATGTCGATGCGGATGAGCGCGTCCTCTTGCCCGAAGAAGAACGCCGCCAGGGCCTTGGCCAGTTCGGTCTTGCCGACGCCGGTGGGGCCGCTGAAGATGAAGCTCCCGATCGGCCGCCGCGGGTTCTTGAGGCCGACGCGAGCGCGCCGGACCGCGCGACTGATGAGATGGATGGCCTCTTGCTGGCCGATGACGCGCTGGTGCATCACCTCTTCCATCTTGAGGAGCTTCTCGGTCTCGCCCTCGGTGAGCTTGCTGACCGGGATGTTGGTCCACGACGCCACGATCTCGGCGATCTCCTCGGACGTGACGACGGGATTGGCCGCGCTGCCCTTGTCGGAACGCCATTCGGTGGCGATCTCGCGGATCTTCTCGCGGATGGCCTGTTCTTGATCGCGGAGCTGGGACGCCTTTTCGAACTCCTGCGCCCGGATGGCGGTTTCCTTCTCCTTCGTGAGATTGCGCAGCTCCTTCTCGAGCTCCTTGGCCTGCGGCGGCAGGCTCGAGGTGCGCAACCGCACGCGGGAAGCCGCTTCGTCCATCAGGTCGATGGCCTTGTCGGGCAGGAAGCGATCCGAGATGTAGCGATCGGCGAGCTTGGCCGACGCGATGAGGGCGTCGTCCGAGATCTGCAGCCGGTGGTGCGCCTCGTAGCGCTCGCGCAGGCCGCGCAGGATCTCCACGGTCTCGTCGACCGTTGGCTCACCGACCATGACCGGCTGGAAGCGCCGCTCCAGGGCGGCATCGCGCTCGATGTGCTTGCGGTACTCGTCGAGGGTCGTGGCGCCGATGCACTGGAGCTCGCCTCGGGCCAGCGCAGGCTTGAGGATGTTGGCCGCATCCACCGCGCCCTCGGCCGCGCCGGCACCGATCAACGTGTGGAGCTCGTCGATGACCAGGATGATGTTCCCGGCACCGCGGATCTCCTCCATGATCTTCTTGAGGCGCTCCTCGAACTCGCCGCGGTACTTGGTGCCTGCGACGAGCGAGCCGATGTCGAGCGTCACGACGCGCTTCTCGGACAGGATGTCGGGGACCTCGCCCATGGAGATCTTGAGGGCCAGGCCCTCGGCGATCGCGGTCTTGCCGACGCCGGGCTCGCCGATCAGCACGGGGTTGTTCTTGGTGCGACGCCCGAGGATCTGGACGACCCGCTCGATCTCCTTCTCGCGCCCGACCACGGGATCGAGGCGGTGCTCCTCGGCCATCTGCGTGAGGTTGCTGCCGAACTCGTCGAGCGTGGGGGTCTTGCTGCGGTGCTGGCCCCCGCCCGTGGTGGCAGCCGACTCGCCCAGCATCCGGATGACGTTGCTGCGCACGCGGGACAGGTCCACCCCGAGATTCTCGAGAACCCGGACCGCCACGCCCTCGCCCTCGCGGATGAGCCCGAGCAGGAGGTGCTCCGTGCCGATGTAGTTATGACCGAGCTGCCGCGCCTCGTCCCAGGAGAGTTCGAGCACGCGCTTGGCGCGGGGCGTGAAGGGAATCTCGACCGCGACGAATCCCGACCCTCGGCCGATGATCTTCTCGACCTCGATCCGGGCGTCTTTCAAGGAGACCCCCATGCTCTTGAGGGTCTTGGCCGCGACTCCCGTTCCCTCGCCGATCAGGCCAAGGAGGATCTGCTCGGTACCCACGAAGTTGTGGCCGAGTCGCCGCGCTTCTTCTTGCGCGAGCATGATGACCTTGATGGCCTTCTCGGTGAACCGCTCGAACATCTTGCACCTCTTTTGGATAGGGCCCTCGCGAGCCCGCAGGCTCGTCTGGATCTACGGGACAGGGGAGGGCCTTTACCCCTCGAATCTTACCATATCGATAATCGGGTAACCCGGCGTCACTGCGACCTCCTGGCCGGTGGATCGCCCCCGCCCTCGGGCCGGCCGGCATTCCACGATCGACCTGGCGGCTGGTTGGCGCCACCTGCCGGGCCACGCTCGATGTGACCCGAACCGGAATCGCCCTCGATCTGATCGTGCAGCTTCTGGCGGATGTCCTCGATCTCGTCTTCGCGAACGCGCTTGATCTGCTCGAGCTGGTCGATGCGATTCTTGATCTCGTGGAGCTCGGCTTCCTTCTGGGCCTTGAGATGGTCGAGCTCGTTCTGCAAGCGGATGATCCGCTCCACGCCCGCCAGATTGATCCCCAGCTCCTGGGTGAGGCGGTGGATATCCATCAGGCGTTCGATGTCGTGCTGCGAGTACAGGCGGTTCTTGCCCTGGCGCTTGGGAGTCACCAATCCGCGCCGCTCGTACAGGCGCAGGGTCTGGGGGTGCATGTTCACGAGCTCCGCGGCGACGCTGATGATGTACAGCGGCCGATCCTTGGAACCCTGATCGAACAAATTCGCCTCCGTTGGCCGTTCCTCGGCCCGCTACTACTTGCGGACCCGCGAGAACTTACGCTCGTTCTACCCACCTGCAAGATGGGCAAAACAGCCAGCCTTCATTTGACTGCGTCCCTTATTGTCAAATGAGCTTAGCACAGATCCAGATACACGATCGCTCAGATCTCGATCTGGCCTGAAGGTCCGGTCGTCCGGCGCGAACGATCCCTAGTCGGCCTTGCCGAGTTCCTTTTCGACCGGCTGGATGTCGTGACGCGCAGCCGGCAGCGCGGAGTACGCCTTGTCGAAGGCCGCGAGTTCCTGCCTGGCCTCGCGCTTGTGTCCCGCGTGAGCGAGCTGGGAGATCAGGTCGACGTCGATGCCGTAGTCATCGGGGTCCAGGCGATGGGCCTTCTGGAGCAGCGCGATGCCTTCCGGGACGTTACCGCCGATGGGGCTCTCGATCTCGTACATCCCGGCCCCATATACGGCCCGGGCGTAGGTCGGATCGAGGGTTCTCGCCTTGTCGATGTTCTTCTTGACGCTGAAGGCGTACTTGAGCATCGCGAAGATCCCGTCCTTCTCTGCGGCGTCGCCCTGGTCGCCGGCCAGGATGAGGCGGAATCGCGCCAGCGTCGCGTCGGACATCGCCGTGTGCTTGGAGCGCGCGAGTTCGCGATTGCAAAGAGCCATGGACGCGTGATAGTGGTTCACGTCCCCCAGGCATTCCGCATCGGCTGCCGCCAGCGGGGCGTCCTTCGGGAAGGCGGCTAGACCTTTCTGGGCCACGGCCAGACCATCCGCCGGGCGTCCCGTCAGATCCAGGTAGTCGGCCAGGGCCGCATAATGAGCGGCATCCGGGTTTGCCGCCAGAGCCTGGCGGAACGCCTGTTCGGCCTCCTGCCAGCGATGCTGGTGCTGCAAGGCGTAGGCACCCTGAAGCGAATCGGCGGCAAGGGCCGGAGCTGCCAGGCCGAAGGCCAGGGCGAAGACGGCGACGTGGATGGGACGCATTCGGACCTCTCTGGGCGTCACGGCGGGTCCGGGGGCGAGGCACCCGGAGCGCTACTTGGGGGCATGGCCGGCCTCCAGCTTGGCCAGCAGGGACCTGGCGATGGGCGCGTCGGCGAAATCGCTCTGGAATGCCGACAGGCCAGCGTGCTCCTGGTTCTGGTGCCCGTTGGCTCCAAGAGCATATAGGTACCAGGATCGGATGTTGATGTCTCCCGGGTCGAGCTGGTCGGCCCGGATCAGACAGCGCAGGGCCTCGCCCCGGTTGTTGAGGAACAGGGGCGCCTCGAGGTAGTAGCGGCCCAGTCCGTACCAGGCCAGGGCGTGCCGAGGATCGGCCGCGATGGCCTGCTCGAAGACGCCCTTGACCCGCGGACCGATCGTCAAGAGGGCGCCGATGCCGCCTTCCTGCGCCTTCAGCCCCAGGGCACCGGCCTTGGTGGCCAGGAGCCGGGCACGATCGTTCCTCGATAGCGGTGCGGGCGGTGAGGATTCGATGCGCTGGCAATCCGCCAGGGCTTGCTCGTAACGGCCGAGCCCCAGCCGAGCATAGGCCTCGAGCAGTAGGGCATCGAGTTCCTGAGCCGCTTTGCCGGACTGCTGCGCCAGCGATTGGGCCCTGGTGGCCTCATCCAGGACCGCAGACCAGTCGGCGAGGCGGGATTGCTGGTGAGCCTCGGCGAGAAGCCCCGCCAGGCTCCCGTCCGCAGCCGCAATGCGAAACTCCCCCATCGCTTCAGCGGGCGCGCCGGCTCGGGAGTACACACGCCCCAGCAGCAGGTGGGGACGTGCATCCGATGGATCGCTGGCGATGATCTGAACCAGCTGTGTGCTGGCCTGCTTCAGTAACACGGCCTCGGGTGGCAAGGACGCGGAGGTGGCGATGAGGAGCATCAACATGGTTCTAGCCATTTTGAGCAGGAAAGGGCGGATTGGCAACGGTCGGGTCTTGACCCCCGGCATCGTCCGCCAGGGTTCGAGGGGGGCTGGGTAGAAGATGAATGGCTGGAAAGAGGAAGGATTTGCCCGTTCGGTGGTCGTGATCTGCCGGAGGTGCGGACAAGGCGCCGCGACCGACATGCGTTTCTGCCCGCACTGCGGGGAGGCGCTGCACCGTCTCTGCGCCGTCTGCGGCACGCTCGCGGAGGGCGACGAGCCGCTGTGCGCCGCTTGCCATCAGGCCCTGGCGGAGGGACGGGCCCCGGACGTGGCTCCGGCAAGGCAGGACATCAGCGGGGATCGGCGGGTCGTCACGGTCGTCGTCCTGAGGCTCGACGATCTGGCGGGCCAGACCGGAGGTCTCGACCCCGAGGACTGCCGGGACCTTCTCGATCGGGTATACGCGGCCCTCATCCCCCCGGTCGTCCGATACGAGGGTATGGCTGGCCCGATCGTGGGGGACGTGCTGACCGCCTGGTTCGGAGCGCCGCTGGCCCACGAGGACGATGCCCGCCGCGCGGTCCAGGCAGCGTGGGAACTGCGGATCGTCGCCGCGGATCTTCACCGTCGACTCGCCGAGCTGTCGGCACCGCTCGCCGTCCGGAAAGTGATGCCTGGTCCTTTGCCGGCGGTGCTGTGGCTCACCCCGGTATTGTCGGCGGCGCGCGGATCGATCAATTCCTCGATGCCGGCGGGCAGCGCATG
>JAJYIO010000177.1 GCA_021790035.1 bacterium
ACGGGCCAGGAGTGATCCTCCTTGACCACCACCCGCAGGCCCATCGGCAGGGTGTGCACGGACAGTGCGGGTCCGGCCGTGGCCGGTGAGAGCGGCTTTTTCACGTTGCTCCGCTGATCTACTGCTGCTGGGAATCGTCGTGGGGCGCAGAGACTTGGCCCACAGGAGGTGCGGAGCCGGGCACCGGCTTGCCCTCAGCACCCTTCCTTGCGGGCGAAGCCCGCCCGGAGCCTGACCGGCGCCGCCGGATGGCCTCGTACTCGGGGTCGAGGTGGTAGTTGGACTCGAACGCCCCGGTCTTTCCGGAGTACTTGCTGTAGGTCTTCTGGTCGTAGGGCAAGCGGGTGGGATTCCCGCCGAAGAAGCACAACTGGGCGATCCGGACCCCCGGGTACAGCGCGATCGGCACGCGGCTGACGTTGTGAAGCTCGAAGGTGATCGAGCCGGCGAACCCCGGATCGACGAATCCGGCCGTGGCGTGGATCAAGAGCCCGAGCCGCCCCCACGACGATCGCCCCTCGACCCGAACCGAGATATCCGCCGGCACGCGCACGAACTCCATGCTGGCCGCCAGGGCGAACTCGCCCGGATGCAGGATGAACGCACGCTCGGGAGGCACGCGGTACGAGCGCATCACCGGCGCCTGGTCCGAGGCCGGGCCCGCCGTGGGATCGAGGAAGGCGACGTTGGCAACGTCCACGACCTTGAAGTCAGTCCCCAGGCGAATATCGACGGACGTCGGACCGAACTGCTCGCGGGGGTTGACGATCGGCGTGATGATCACCCGCCGACCGGGGTCGGGATCGGTGAGCCGGGCCAGGAGTTCGAGTTCGTTGAGGATCACGCCCGGGCCTCCATGAGCCGGTGGACTCCCGCAGTCTCGAGAGACTTGAGCACCAGGGCGTCGAGCGCCAGCACCCGCAGGCCGAAGGCCCGCACGGGGTCCGGGCTGGCCAGCGCATCGGATAGCCAGGTGAGGCGGCTGCGCTCCAGAGCCAGCCAGCCGCCGTTCAGGATGTGAGCGGCCGACAGGGGCACCTCGCGCAGCCCGTCGAGAACCTGGTAGACGTCCTCGGGCGTGCAATCCTCCCGCGCCAGGAGGCGTTCTCGCCCGGCGCGCACGGTTGCCAGATCCAGGCCCGGCCGGGCACTGGCCAGGATGCCGGCGGACAGCCTCTGCGCGGCAAACTCGGCCGCCTCGGCATCCTCGCGACCGTAGGCGCGCTCGAGCGGGGTCCCGGCCGTCCGCGACGGCGAAGCCGAAACCTCCGTAGACGATGCAGAAGCTGGCGGAAGGTGGCCTGCGACGACGTCCTGGAAGACCCGCTGGAGTTCACCGCCGAGGAGACCCCGGCGCTCGAGCTCGACGGCCACGGCCGCGATGCGATCCCCCAGCGCGGGCGGATCCTGGACGGGCAACGCGTCTGGCCCGGTCGCGGCCCGGGATCCGACGCTCGCTCCAAGCTGGGCCAACCAGCGCTCGACCAGGGCGAACCCGTAAGCGGGACCAAGAACGCTGGCGGCCTGGCGGTCCAGTGTCCCGACGTCCGCGGGCGGGACCTCGGTATGGCCACCAGCCTCGACCGGACGCGCCCCGGCCAGAGCCAGGGCAGCGACGGCCCGGCGCGGCCACTCGAGCGGCGCCAGCGCCAGCCACACGGGCAACGGAATGAACCCGTCCGCATCGAACTCGAGGTCCTCGCCCACGAGCACGATGGGTGCCAGGTTCGCATCCCCGACGACGGCCTGCAAGACCTCGAAGGCCTCGGGAGGTGGCGGCATCTGCCCGGGAAGCTTGAGCAGGGCGCGCTCGATGGCGGCCAGGCGATCGGACATCGCGGCGAGGCCAGGATCGATCGCGGCCAGCCCCGGTTGGTCAGCCGGCTCGGCACCCGGATCGCGGGCCGTCTCGATCCACCGGGCGATGTGCGGCAAGACCACGGCGACCTCGGCAAACACGACGTCCAGGCGCTGGCCCAGCCGGCTTGCGACGGCCGCCCCCGGGCTTCGCGCCTCGGGCGCCGCGTCGCCGACGAACCGCCTGGCCCGGGCCAGGCGGCCCATCAAGGAGGCCAGCGTCCGGAGCGATTTTTGCCGCAGTGCGGGGGCGGATTCGGCGATCATGAGTCCGTGATTCTAACCGGGGCCGCCATCTTGTCGCCACTGCCAGGGCCGGGATCGCCCTCTTGCAGTCGCAACCGGGTCGGGCCCGTTCGAGCCGAACCGATCTCGTGCCGGGCCGCGGACCAAGAGGACGGCAAACATTTCGGGTATCTTTCTTACACTTGGCCGTGTGCTATCCGACTTCCAGGCCTCGGGTCTGGCTTCAACGAGTTTTCTTGCCGATGAAACCCTCGATGGCATCTCGCGATTTCCGCTCGTCCCTCGTCCCGCTCGTTCTCGGGACGCTCGTGGCGACTCTCTCGAGTGGCTGCGCCATCGGAGCGATCGCGACGATCGTCGGGCGCATCACGTCGGCCAAGAGCGCGAGCCAGCTCGCCCCGAGCTGGCCCACGGACGACACGGTCGAACTCGTCGATCAGTCGATCGCGTTCGGCGATCCCAAGATTCAGGGGAGCCTGGCCAGCGCCTTTGGCGGCAAGGGCCTCCTGGCCACCTCGTCGACCGGCGTGGCCACGATCAGCCCGCCGCCCATGACCTTGCCCTTGACCTCCCTGGGCTCCCACCTGCAGGTCGCGACACCCTACAACCTCGCGGTTCCGGCCAAGACGATCGGCATCCCGGAGTCCAGCAGCAGCATCCCCGCCACGTCGATCACCTTCGCCCAGACCCCGGCGGGCAACGCTACCTATAACTTCCCTGGCGTGGGGACCGTCCCGCTGTCCCAGGCCTGCACCCTAGCATCTCAGCCGGCGTACGCGGGCCTGACCCTGGGCACCCCCGTCGACATGAGCTCGTCGACGAGCACCAGCGAAGCCATCCCGAATGTCGAAGACGTCACGGTAGCCTCGGGGAGCCTCGTCGTGCCCGTGAACAACAACACGGCCGCCGTGATCTCCTCGCTCGTGATCACCGTGACGGATGCCAACAACAACACCGTGGCATCGCTGCCGGCTGGCGCGGCGAACGGGACGATTCAACCCCGTACCTCCGCGACGTACAGCTTCGACCTGACCGGAAAGACGATCGCGAGCCCCGTCACGATCTCGGTGAGCATCACCGCCGCCATGCCCGGCAGCACCCCGCTCTCGCAGATCCATCCCAGCACCGATGGCTTCACCGTCGGCGCGACCACGCTCGCCATCCAGCCGCAGAGCGGCCACGTCCACATGCCCGCCCAGCAGGGGACCAATCCCCTGCTGAGCAGCTACAACCCCGCGCTCGCGCCGATCGTGCAGACTTTCCCGGTCACCAGCCGCATCGCGACGGCCTCGGGGATCACCGCCGTGGACTCCGTCTCGGTGGGGTCGGGCTCGCTGACGATCACCCTGAACAACGGACTGGCGGTTGCGGGCAACTTCGACCTTGCCTTCAACGGAATCACGAACGTCAATTCGGCCATCCTCACATCCTCCCCGGGGGCGCCCACGATCACGGCCAACGCCGGCGTCCTGTCCCTGCCGATCGCCGCGAGCACGACCTCGGTCATCACCGTCCCGCTGAACGGCGCCACCATCACTCCGGACGCTACCGGAGACGTCACGGCGACGCTCACGCCCACCACGCAGGACTCCTCGCCGTCTGCGACGACGAACGGTTATGCCTACGTGACATCCTCGGACAGCCTCGGCGGCAGCGTGACCTTGAGCCCGATGACTTTCTCGAGCGTCGTGGGTTCGTTCAACGTCACCGAGCCGATCGCCTCCCAGACGGTGCCCCTCGATCTTCCGACCGAGATCACCCAGACCGGTATCGCCCCCGGGGCGATCGCCATCTCGCTCGATCTTGCCAACCAGAGCGAGCTGTCGGGCGTGCTCGATCCCCAGATCGTGGGCATCGCATCGAGCGGAGTCCAGGTCCCGCTGGTCCTCAACGCCACCGCCAGTCCGCCCCAGACCGTGTTCTCGGGCGCCTTCGCCGGAGCCACGACCGCCGGGGCTACCCAGTCGACCACGATCCGGATCGACCAGACGAACTCCAACATCCTGCAGCTCCTGGCAGCTGGCGTGTCGCAGCTCCAGATCGGCGGCGCGGCCACGATCACGGCCAGCCATGCCAGCATCAACTCGACCGATCAGATCGGGGGACAGGTCTCCATCGCGATCCCGCTCAGCCTCGTCGTGCCCGCCTTCGGCCCCAACCAGGCCGAACCTGCCTACGACGTCAATCCCCCGACCCCCGTGACCCTGAGCGCCCAGACCGCCTCGCAACTCCAGAACTTGCAATCGGCCGAACTCGACTTTCGCGTCGACAACGGCTGGCACTTCCCGCTGACCGTGAACGTGCTGCTATCGACGACATCCGATCCCTACACGGACAGCGGCGCCATCGTGCGCACGCTCTCGCTGGGCTCGGGCCCGACGACGCTCTCCTCGCTCGTTCTCGACTCGCAGCAGATCGCGATGCTGCCCCAGCTCAAGACCATCGGGTTCCAGATCACTTCCCCGGGAACCGGTGGCCAGGCGATATCGATCCTGTCGACCGATGCCATCGCCTTCCAGATCACTGCCCACGTCAAGGCCCAGCTCAGCACCGGGTTGCTCAGCAAAATCTGAAAGTAGCGCATGTCGACCGGACCCTCGGGCCAGCACTCCCCAGACAGACTCTCTCCTCGCACGGCAAGCGCCCCCCCCGGCGCCAGCTCGGCGGGGGCGGGATCCCGCATGCGGCGAAACGCTCGCACCCCGCTCGAGGCGGGAAAGGGCGTGGCGATCGCGCTGGGCGCGTGCTTGACGCTCTTGCTGCCCGCGCCGCCGGCGTGGGCCCTGGCCACCGATGCCCGGGCCCTGGCGATGGGCAACGCCTACTCGATGGTCGCCGACGAAGCCGACATGGCGGCATGGAACCCGGCTCTGCTGGCCATCAGCCAGCCGACCGAGCACTGGTTCGAGATGACCGCGCCCTCGGTGAACCTCGGCCTGGGAAACAACTTCCTCTCGCTGAACTCGCTCGAGACCCTCCTGCCCAATGCCAAGGGCCAGGCGGCCTCGCTTTCCCAGAACGCCGTCTCGAGTCTGCTGGCAGGCCTGCCCTCCTCGGGGTGGCAGCTCGCCCTCGACTCGGGGGCCCGCGCAGCCATCGCCTCCCCGCCGCTGGCCACCTCGGTCATGCTCGAGACCGACGCCGACGTGCAGGGCCTCGGCATCCCGCACGACCTCGTCCAGCTACTCCTCGAGGGAAACACCAGCACGCCGCAGGTCGACATCTCGGCCCTCGATGGCGCGACGGTGGCAGCGATCGCGTCGGCCGGGATCTCCCACGCGATCGCCCTGCCGCATTTTCTGGGCAAGGAATCCGCTCTCGGCGTGACGGTCCGGTACCTCCAGGGCCTGGCCTACGGAACGGTGACCAACGCCTCGGGCTCGCTGGCCACCACGAACTCCCTGGGTCAGGTCTCGGCCAGCGCCTCGGTCGAGTATCAGGCAGCCTATCCGACCAGCCTCTCCAACCTGCTGTCCACCGGTTCGGGCGTGGCGGTCGACCTCGGCTTCGTCAACCAGCTCGACGATCGGCTGCGCTGGGGCCTCATGATGGGCAACCTGGGCTACATCAAGTGGAACCACATCCAGGACCGCATCGAGAGCATCAATCAGGCCCCGACGGGCGCCGGCCTGTCGGCCACGGGGACGTCGACGACCCCGAACTTCTCGAACGCGCTCAAGCAGACCAACGGCCCCAGCAACGGCCAGAGCAACATCGATGGTCATCTCCCGCCCTATGCCCGCATCGGAGTCGCGTGGGACGGCAATCTGGGCTTTTCGAGGACCGCTTCCAACCGCAACCCCTGGTCGATGCCGGTGATCGCCAGCCTCGACGCCCAGCAGGGATTCGGCAATGGCTACGGGATCAGCACGACCCCCGAGCTCCGGCTCGGCCTCGAGGTGCGCCCCCTGGGCCGCTGGCTCCCGCTCCGGGTTGGCACCACCGTCGGCGGCGACCTCCCGATGATGGGCGCCGGATTTGGCATCGACCTCGACCGATTCCGGATCGACGTG
>JAJYIO010000178.1 GCA_021790035.1 bacterium
GCGGCGGCGGGCGATGTCCGAGGGATGCTCGGCCGCCAGCATGGCGAAGTAATCCAGGTACGCCGCACGGTGCGGGCTGACGATGGCCTCGATCGCTTCCTCGACCGTCTTGAGCCAGGTTCCTGCCCCCTGCTGGGTCAGGCGCCGGGCGATCTGCCGCCCCCACCCGGTCGTGCCGTACTTCGGCCGCTCGACGAAGGCATTGCGACCCCGCTCCAGCCTCGTGACGATGTACAGCAGTCCGCAGCGCTCGAGGTACTGCAGATCGCCGGCAAACTCTCCCGGAGCCTCGGTTCGCAGGTAATCGGCCGGGAAGCGATCGCCCAGCGCCTCCTTGACCCACGGCGCGGTGACGATGGCCCAGAGGGCCTCGCTCCCCTCGAGATAGAGGCGTGGCTGGTCGAGCAGCGAAGAGAGCGTCCCCAGCGCCTGGTAAAGGGTCATGAGCAGGACGTCCATGCGCGAGGGCCGCACGCGTACCTGCGCGATGAGCATGTCCTGCAAGAGGGTCTCGAGGGCCAGCAGCAGGGTGAAGCGATCGCGGTCGCCGCACCAGACCGTCGCCAGGATGCTGGCGGCCTTGGGGGCGTCGAGGCTCGGATCCACCGCGCGGTAGCGCTCGACCCAGCGATCGAAGTCGGATCCGATCCCCAGCTTCGACGGCGTGTACACGGTGACGGTCCCGGCGCCGAGCGATGCCGCGATGATGCCGCGTACCGCAGGCAACTCGGTCAACCGGCTCCGCAGGCGGGACTGCCCGGCCGGCGTGCACGGCAGGGGATCGACGGGGGCCTTGGCGCGGGTGATGTCGACCAGGATGCCCTCGGGGCGCTCGGCTTCGAGGTGCTCTTGCAACTGCTGCGCGACGCTGTGTCCGACCAGGCGGAGCGACTGGATGCCCAGCCTGGCCACCGGGGACAGCACCGGGAAATCGAAGGTGAGGATGCGCCCGTCGTGCGAGAACGGGGCCTTTCCGCTCACGAGCGACTCGAACACCGGCCAGGAGACGGGGGCGTACTGGCGCAGGAACTGCTCGAGGTCGGCGTCTTGCCCGAGGTCTGCGACGGCCACGAACCGGGCTCGCAGGGTGGCATCGGCCTTGGCCAGCGCCTCCTGGATGCACTCGGCGAGCAGCAGGTCCCCGAGGCGGATGAGGGGATCGTTCTGAACGTTGGCGATGAGCTGGAAGCGCGCCAGGAGGAGTTGCTGGGCGACGTAGAGGCGGCTCGAGTCGAGGGCCAGCTTGAAGTCTGGATCCGGGGCATAAAGGCCGCGCAGGGCCTCCACGTCGATCCCGGCGGCAAAGCCACAGTAGTAGTTGTCTCGCAGGACGTAATCGATCCGGTCCGCGTCGATTTCCGAGTGCGTGAACAGGTCGAGGTCGCGATCGGGATGGCGGCCGGTAGCCAGCAGGGCGAGCTCGTGCCGGTCGATCGTGGCGTAGCCCTCGTACTGGGCGAGAACCTGGCCGATCTCGGCGTCGTGGGCAACGAGTTCGTACGTGCGCTCTTCGTGATCGAGGAAGTGCGTCAGGAAGGACAGGCCGGGGGCCTCGGCGTGGCGCCGCGCGGCGTCTTCGAGCGAGTGCGAGAACGGGCGGTGGCCGAGATCGTGACAGAGCGCCGCCAGACGCACCAGGAGCCGGCGATCCTCGGACATCGGCAATCCATCGGTGAGGAGCCAGGCCGTGCGCATGGTTCCGATGGCGTGCTCGAACCGCGTGTGGTGGGCCCCCGGGAAGACGACGTAGGCCGTCCCCATCTGCCGGATGCCGCGCAGCCGCACGAAGGCGCGGGTGCGGAGGAGATCCCACTCGCAACCGGAGATCGGGATGAGCCCGTGGATGGGATCCCGGATCGAGTGATCGAATTTCAGCAGCGCGCGTCCAGCCGTCCGGCTCCGTCGCCGAACGATCTGCCCTTTCGTGGCCTCATGGGCTGGGCGCGCCGAGCGGCCCCGTGCCCAGATGCCCCGTGGCGGAAAGCGTGCGTTGCTCCTCGAGCACCCGAGATACCTGCTCGAGGGTGCAGAACCCGAGCTTGATCACCAGGTGCCCGAGCAACAGGCCGGTCTGCTCGTGCTCGTCGATGGCTTGTTCGAGCTGTTCGGGCTCGAGAAGGCCGCGCCGCACCAGCAGCTGTCCGAGGCGCAGGTCCCGGTATTGCTGGTCGAGCTGCTGCTCGAGCTGGGCGAAGGAGAGATACCCCAGCGTGAAGAGGACCTCGCCGATGCGCAGGTAGGGTTTCTTGAGCTGCTCGCGCAGAGCGTGATCGAGCTGCTCTGGCGTGATGATGCCTTGCGACAGCAGGACCTGTCCAAGCCGTTCCTTGTGCCCTTCGTCCGACATGGATCGGATTCTACCACCCGTATGGGCCTTTCCGTCCCCGGGCTGCTATTCTGGCGATCGGATGGAGCTCTCGTTCATTCTGGGGCCCGCGGGATCCGGAAAAACCCGCTCATGCCTGGAAGGCGTGCGCGAGGCGCTGGCCAGAGGGCCCGAGGGGCCGGCGGCGATCCTCCTGGTGCCCGAGCAGATGACGTTCCAGGTCGAGGCGGAGGTCGCCCGGCTGGTGGGGCCGTCGCCGCGGGCCCACGTCTTGAGCTTCCAGCGGCTGGCCGTTCGGGTCTTCTCGCAGGTGGGCGGGGCCGCGCGGCCCCGTCTGGACGAGATCGGCCGGAAGATGGTTCTGCGAGCGATCCTCGAGCAGAACCGGGGGCAGCTCGAACTCTTCGGTCCGATGGCCGACAAGCCGGGCTTTCTGGACCTGTTGAGCCATTCGCTGCGCGAGTTTCGCGCTCACGGCCAGGGACCCGCGGAGCTGGCGGATCTGCTGGATCGCCTGGATGCCCCGGGAGAGCGCCGGGTCGACCCGGATCGGGTCCTGGCGCCACCGTATCTGCGTCGTAAATTGCACGATCTGGCGATCGTGATGCGGGCGCTCGAGACTCACCTCGAGGGGCGGTTCACGGATCCCGACCTCACGCTGGCCCTGCTGGCGGCCCGGGTGGGCCAGTCGCAGCTACTTGCCGGCGCCGAGGTCTGGGTGGATGGGTTCTTCGGGTTCACGCCGGAGGAGTATCGCGTGCTTTGCGCCGTGATCGAGCGAGCTGGCCGGGTGCACGTCGCGCTGTGTTTGGATGATCGCGAGGGCCTGCTCGACTACCCCGAGAATGCGCTGTTCCGTCCCACGCTCGACACCTACGCCCGCCTGCTCGAGATCGTCTCCAAGCATGGCTTCGACTCGAACGAAACGAGGTTGTGGGGCCACGGCGCGTTGACCAGGTTCGCGCAAGCGCCCGCACTCGCGCGAGTCGAGCGCGAACTGGCAAGCCCGCCGAAGACGGGCGGGGAGCTGCCGGGGTCCGACCGTGAGGTCCCGGCCGGCCCGCAGGGCGCGGGGGACGCGATCCTCCTGGTGCGGGCCCCGGATCGCCGGACCGAGATCGAGGCCGTCGCTGTCGAGATCCTGCGCCTTTGCCGGGACGATGGTTATCGGTTTCGCGAGATCGCCGTCGTCGCGCGCGACCTGGAGGCCTATAACGACCTGGCCGAGGGTATCTTCGAGGCTCTGGCGATCCCCGTCTTCGTCGATCGGCGTCGCAGCATGGCGCATCACCCCGTCGTGGAGCTGGTTCGCAGCGCTCTCGAGGCGGTCTGGCGCAACTGGCCCACCGACGCGATCCTCCGGTATCTCAAGTCCGATCTGACACCGGTAGCGCGGACGGAGGTCGACCGGCTCGAGAACTTCGTGCTGGAGCACGGGATCAAGGGGCGGCGCTGGTTCGAGGGAGAATGGGAGTTTCGCCGGAGACCCGTCGACACCGACGAGGCCGGGGGATCCGGGTCCCGGGCGGCAGCGCGGGAGGAGAGCGAGGCCGCGGCGGACATCGAAGACATTCGCCGGCGCGCCATCGCTGCCCTCGCCCGGTTCGCTGACCGAGCGAAGGCAGCCAGTACCGTGCGGAACCACTCCGAAGCGATCTTCGCTCTGCTCGAGGATCTCGATGTCGCCGGAACTCTGACGGGCTGGATCGAGCGGGACGACCTGACGTCCGACCACGAGGGCGTCTTCACCGGACTGCTGGAACTCCTCGATCAGACCGTCGGTGCCCTGGGAGATCTCGAGGTGACCGCCCGGAGCTTTGCCGCCATTCTCGAGGCCGGGCTGTCCAGCTTGCAGCTCGGCCTGGTTCCGCCCACCCGCGACCAGGTGCTGCTCGGCACGATCGAGCGCTCCCGGCATCCCGACATCCGCGCCATGTTCATCATCGGCGCCCAGCTGGGGACGTTCCCGCGTCCGGTGCCCGAAGATCCCTTCCTCGACGACGTCGAACGAGCCCGGATGGCCGCGGCGGGCTGCGAGATCGGGCCGGCGAGCCGGGCGCTGCTCTTCAACGAGCGGTATCTCCTCTACATCGCCGCCACGCGGGCATCCGAGCGGCTGTACGTCAGCTATCCCATGATCGATGCCGAGGGGCGCGGGCTGATGCCGTCGCAGCTCTTCGCCCGCCTGGAGGCGATGGCCGAGGTGCGGGATCTCTCCCTGAACCCGCAGGGCCTCGAGGCGATCGCGTCGGTCGGGCAGCTGGCCGAGGCCGTGGCCCTCAACCTCCGCGCCGGGCGGACCGTGCCCTGGCGGGCGGTCCTGGGCTGGGCCGAGCGGGAGTTCGAGACCGCCCTGCGGCCGGTCGTCGCGGCCCTGGCGCCGCGGCGTTCCGAGCCACCCCTCGCTGCCCCTCTGGCCGAAGCCCTCATGCTCCGGCCCGGGGGCCCGCGACGTTTCCTCACGTCCGTGAGTCGACTCGAGAGCTTCGGCGCATGCCCCTTCCAGTACTTCGCGCGTTTTGGCCTGCGCCTGGGCACGCGGCGCCGGTGGGAGCTGGACGCCAGCGACGTCGGGGTTCTCGAGCACGCGGCCTTGCGGCACTACGTCCACGAGAGGCACCTCGAATCGGCCGAGGCCGCCGCCACCGACCCGAGCGCCCTGGTGGCCCGGATCGCCGCTCGTCTGGCGGGCGAGCTCAAGGGGGCGATCCTGCTGGACTCCGGTCGTAACCGGCACCTCCTGGCGCAGATCACGCGCACGCTGCAAGAAGCTGCGACGGCCCTCGACGAGCACGATCGCCGCGGGCGGTTCCGGGCTGCCCGGCTCGAGGTCGCGTTCGGAGCCGGTCGCGAGCTCGAGGCCCTGGTCGTCACGCTGCCCGACGGCGTCGAGCTGGCGATCGAAGGTCAGATCGACCGTCTGGATCAGGCGGAGCTGGCCGGAGTGTCCTTCGTGCGGGTGATCGACTACAAGCGCTCGCATCGCCGCTTCTCGGTGGCCGAGGCCGCGCTCGGCCTCTCGATGCAGCTGCCGGTCTACCTGTCGGTGGCGCGGCGGGGCGCGAGGCAGCAGGCCGCGGGCATGCTCTACTTCCCGGTCCAGGGCGGGTGGGTCGATGGTCCGATGGACGAGGAGGCGGCCCGTCGCAAGCTCTTGCAAAATCACAAGGCCCGCGGCTTGATCTCGGCTGACGGCGCGGTTGCTCGCCTGATGGAGGAGCCTGCGGGATCGGGGCATTCGGATCTGCTCGAGGTCTACTGGAAGACCGATGGCACCCTCGGAAGCGCTTCCAAGGTCGCCACATCCGACCAGTTCGAGGCGCTCGAACGGCACGTCCTGGAGGTGGTGAAGCAGTACGCCGGACGCATCCGCCAGGGCGAGATCGACCCGGATCCGTACCGTGTCGGCCTCGATCGGACGCCCTGCACCTACTGTGACTACCGCTCGGTTTGCCGTTTCGACCCGGCCTCGGGCGATCGGCCGCGCCAGTTAGTGGTTCCGAGCGAGGAGGAGGCCTGGCAGACGATCGCGAGCAGTGGCCTCGAGGTACAGCGGTGAGCACGATGGGCGAGGATCTCCTGCCACCGATCCCGGCGGGCGAGCGCTGGACGGCTCCCCAGTGGCAGGCGGTCGTCCACCGGGCGTCGGCGACCCTGGTGTCGGCGGCGGCGGGGTCCGGCAAGACCTCGGTCCTGGTCCGGCGGATCGTCGGACTCGTCAGCGACGCCCAGGAGCCGGCCGATGTCGACGATCTGCTGGTCGTGACCTTCACCAAGGCCGCGGCCGCCG
>JAJYIO010000179.1 GCA_021790035.1 bacterium
ACAAAAGGTCTTCTGGGCGATGCTCGAGAGCGAATCGCCCGGCTGAACGGTATAGGTCCCGCCGGTCCTGGGCGCAGGGGCCTTGGGCGAAGACTGCACCGGAGCCGGCGAGGGCTTGGCCGGCGGCTTGGGCGAGGACTGGGTTGGAGTGGGCGCGGGCTGGGCCCTGGAGGGTGCTGAAGACGGCCCGAGCTTGGCCAGAAGCTGGTGGAGCTCGCCCCAGAGAACGCTATCGGAGGGCTGACCCTGACCGGGCTTGGCGCCGGTCAGGATCGGGGCCAGCTTTTGCAGGCTGGAATCGAGCTGGTCTAGGCTCCTGCCGATCGGGTCGAGGGTCTCCGGAGCGGGCCCGCCGGCCTCGATCGAAGGGTCGGCCTCGCCGAGCCCCCCCGACAGGACCCGCAGGGAGGGACGCCTGAGGACTTCATTCTTGCCGGACAGACGAACTGCCATCTTGACCCCTTGGTACACGCATCATCACGTCGATTCGAGCCCCGTGGCTCGATATCACAACACCCACCTGTCTCTTCGCCGGCAGCACCCGAGATTCGACTAAGGGACGGCAAAGGTTGGACCAAAGCCCGTTGAAAACGGGAATCCGGAGATCTGTAGCGGTGGAAAAACTTTCTCCTTGTGCCTGCTCGCCGTTCGTGTTACAACCGAATCATCTCTCATATTTAACCTTTGATCGCGAGGCAAGAACCTGTATGCGTTCAAAAATTCTTACGGCCCGCGAGGCCGTGGCGTTGATCAAGGATGGAGACTGCGTCGTCAGCGCTGGCTTCGTCGGCTGTGCCCATCCCGAGGCGCTCACCAGGGCCCTCGAGCAGCGTTTCCTGGAAGGCGGCCACCCGCGGGACCTCACCGTGGTCTATGTGGCCGGTCAGGGCGACGGCAAGTCGATGGGGGCCAACCACCTGGCCCACGAGGGCATGGTTCGCCGGGTGATCGGCGGGCACTGGGGCCTGGCTCCCAGGCTCGGAGAGCTCGCCAACCGGGGGGCGATCGAGGCGTACAACTTCCCGCAGGGCGTGCTGTCCCACATGTTTCGCGACATCGCCGCCGGCAAGCCGCGCACCATCACGTCCGTCGGCCTGCACACGTTCGTCGATCCCCGCAATGGCGGCGGCAAGCTCAACGACCGCACCACCGAGGACCTGGTCGATCTCATCGAGTTCGACGGCAAGCAGTACCTGTCCTACCGGCCCTTCCGGCCGGACGTGGCGTTCCTCCGGGGAACCACGGCCGACGAGTGGGGCAACGTATCCATGGAGCAAGAGGTCGTCTGGCTGGAGGCGCTGGCGCAGGCCATGGCGGTCAAGAACAGCGGCGGCATCGTGATCTGCCAGGTGATGCGCCTGGCCAAGGGCAAGGGGATCAACCAGCACTTCGTCAAGATTCCAGGCATCCTCGTCGACCACATCGTGGTCGTGGATCCAGCCCAGACGCCTGAACTGCACATGCAGACCTTCGATCGCGCCTATGTCCCCTATTTCTCCGGACAGGTGGAGTACCCCGAGGACTCCCTGTTCGAACCCATGGACATGAGCGTCCGCAAGGTCGTGGCTCGCCGGGCGTCGTTCGAGTTGCTGGCGTTCGACCGTTGCGTCGTCAATCTCGGCATCGGCATGCCCGAGGCGGTGGCCAACGTCGCCAAGGAAGAAGGCATCCGCGATCGCATGACGCTCACGGTCGAGTCCGGTCCCATCGGCGGTCTCCCGGCCTCCGGTCTGAGCTTCGGAGCCTCGTTCAGTCCCGAATGCGTGATCGATCAGCCCTACATGTTCGACTTCTATGACGGCGGTGGGCTCGATATCGCGTTTCTGGGAGCCGCCGAGGTGGATCGGCAAGGCAACGTAAATGTCTCCCGCTTCGGTCCCAAGCTCGCGGGCTGCGGGGGCTTCATCAACATCACCCAGAACGCCAAGCGCGTCGCTTACTGCGGATCCTTCACGGCGGGCAAGCTGGAGGTCGCCGTCGAGAATGGCCGGCTGCGGATCCTGCGCGAGGGCAGCCAGAGGAAGTTCGTCGCATCGGTCGAGCACCTCACCTTCTCGGCGGAGTATGCCCTCGAGCGTCGGCAGCCGGTCCTCTACATCACGGAGCGGGCGGTCTTCGAGCTCAGATCCGATGGCCTCTGGCTCACCGAGATCGCCCCCGGCGTGGACCTGCAGCGCGACATCCTCGATCAGATGGAGTTCGCCCCCCTCTTCGAGGAGCCCGTGCCCTTGATGGACGCGCGCATCTTCCAGGAGGGCTTGATGGGCCTCTCTGCTGGTACCGATCGCGAGCTGGTCCGCAGCTAGGCGAGCCCTGGCCAGCCAGGATCAGTTGAAGCCCGGCAGTTCGAGAAAGGGACTTTGCGATGGCGATCATTCGAGAGAAGCCTCTCATCCTCGAGACCTCGGCGGTCGAGACCTTCGACGCCATCAAGCGCTTTCACCCGGTTCCCGGATTCCGGATCGGAGGTGCCTACGATCTCGACGACCCGGCCTCCTTCGAGAACGGAGGCATCGGCGGGACGACGCTCGAGGCGCTCGGTCTGGCGCCGGTCCAGATCGGATACATCGAGCTCGGGACGCCCCACCGCGGGCCGGACGGCGAGATCGACAACGCCGTCTTGATCTGCCCGTTCTACTCGGGGGATGCGACCAGCATGCTCGAGTTCTGGGGCGAGGACGGGGCGCGCTCCGCATTCAGCGAGGGGATCCACCTCGGCCCCGGACGGGTCATCGACACCTCGCGGTGGTACGTCATCCTGGCCGACGCCCTGGGCCTCTGGGGGGCCTCGCGGCCCGGCGCGTCGCACCCCGGTCAGGCGAGCAGCCGGTCTCTGGGGCTCGAGTTTCCGCAGTACAGCCTCCAGGATGCCGTGCAGCTCATGTACCGCCTGCTGCGCGATCGCCTCGGAGTCAACTGTCTCCAGGTCGTGACGGGAGTCTCGCTGGGCGGCACGCTGTCCTATGTCTGGGGCGTCCAGCATCCGGATTTCGTCCGCGCGATCTTGCCCATCGGCGGCACGCCGTTCCAGAACCGCGGGATGGCGCGGTGGCAGTTCGACCTCATGACGGCCGCAATCCAGAGCGATCCGGTCTACCGCACGACGGGGGGCGCCTACTATCACCTGCCCCTCCTCGAGCGCCCCGTGCTCGGCAACCTCTTTGGCTGGTCGCTCCTCCGGCAGTCGGCCTACGTCGACGAGGTGCGGGTCCGGCAGTCCTTCGACGAGTACCAGCTGGAGGGCTTCGACTGGGAGCAGTCGCGGGAAGTCATCCGATCCGGCGGCACCGAGCCCGGCTTTGGCCAGGGTCTGTTCGCGGTCGCCCTCCTCGACTCCAACGACCTCATCTACCGCAATCGCGCTCAGGCCATGCTCGACGTCGAGGATCAGCTGCACCGGATCAAGGCGCGCACGCTCATCATCCACGTGGACACCGACCAGTGGCTCCATCCGCACATCGCCCGCAGGGCCCACGAGCGCATCCCCCACAGCCGACTGCTCACGTTCTCGCACGACATGGGTCACTACGGGGTCTTCATGGCGCCCGCCCGGTTCGGGGCCGAGATCCGGTCCTTCCTCGAGGGCAACGCTTGACCTCTCGCCTTCCGACCACCGACCGCGGAGTCCGGACCGCCGAGGCCATCCTGGACCACGCGGCGGACGAGTTCGCCCGGCGCGGCTACCACGCCACGTCCGTGGCGGGTATCTGCCGGCGCGGCGGGCTGGCCAACGCCAGCTTCTACCAGTACTTCACGGACAAGCGGCAGATCCACGGCGCCCTGGTCGAGCGAGCCCGCGCCGCGATGGAGGACGCGCTGGCACAGGCTACCGACCTCGAAAGCCTGTGCGCCGTGGTCTTCGATTTCCTCGCGGAACACAGCCGGGTCCTGCAGGTCTCGCGGGAGGCCGAGTTCCTGGATCTCGATCCAGGGATCGGGGGCCGCGAGTTCTACCAGCCGGTGACCGCGCGCATCCAGGTCCTGCTCGACGTCGACGAGGCGACGGCCTGGGCTGTCGTCGGAGCCCAGTTCTTCGTCGCGCTTCGCTTCGGGACGTGGGATGGCCGGGCGATCCCGCAGCCCGTCCAGGAGACCTTCCTCGACCTGGCATCCGGGGGGATCTCGGCGGGGTCGATCGACAGCTGGAACGACCTGACATTGCCCGGCGTGTTGCCTGTCGCCTCGGCGGCCGCAGAGGCGACAGGGGACGGCTCCACCCGCGATGCCCTCATCGCAGCGGCACGCGAGCTGTTCGGCAGCCAGGGATATGCTGCCACCAAGATCACCGACATCACCGCACGCGTGGACGTAGCCCAGGGCACGTTCTACGCGCACTTCCCCAGCAAGCGAGCCGTGCTGGCTCGAGTCGTTGACGACATCCGGCTCGACTTGATGGGACGCACCGCCGCAGCTGGACGCACGGCCGGCGACCGGATCGAACGGGAACGCCGCAACCTGTTGATCTTCCTCGACTGGCTCCGGACCAATCGCGACGCCTATCGCATCGTGCGCGAGGCCGAGTTTGTCGGGCCCGAGATCGGCCGGGGATACTACCAGGCGATCGCCGACACGTACGGTCTCGGCCTGCGCGCTGCGCTCGAACGCGGCGAGCTGCGTCCGTTGGGAAAAGAGGATGTCGCGATCGAAACGATCGCATGGGCCCTCATGGGCATATCCCACTTTGCCGGCCTGCGCTGGGTGCTCTGGGATCCTGCGGCCGGGACGCCCCCGGGGGCCATCGCCAGCACGCTTCGTTTCCTGATGAGGGGCCTGGCCGCAGCATAGAGCTCCGGCCACCGCCAGGTAGAGAGAGGTCACCATGCTGAACCCGTTCGAGATCCAGCGGCAGATGTTCACCGAGTTCGAGAAGAGCTTCGGGGACTACTTCCAGAAGATGATGCGCGAGCCCGCGTTCATGCAGCTCGTCGCCCAGAACATGAACGGGGCGATGGACCTGCGGGCCCTGACCAAGGCGCAGGTCGAATCGACGCTCGAGATGCTCCAGTTGCCTTCCTCCGAGGCCATCGAGAAGCTCTACCAGACGATCCATCAGCTCGAGAGCAAGGTCCTCGACCTCGAGGAGCAGGTCGAGAGCGTCTCGGCCGAACTCCGGACGATGAAGGCGGAAACCCAGCCCGGAAAGACCTCCGGTAGCGAGGCGGCGCGCTGATGCTGGAAGAGACCCTGGACGTCGAGGCGATCCAGCAAGAATACGCCAAGATCCTGAACTTCCTCGACGCCAGCACCCACCTCAAGGAGCGCCGCGAGCAGGTGCGGGCCCGGATCGCCCCTTCGCCCCGGACCGAGGTCTTCCGCGAGCACGGCGTGACGCTTTATCGCTACGAGAGGCAACGGCCGGCCACGCTACCGGTCCCGATGCTCATCATCCCATCGTTCGTCAACAAGCCCTTCATCATGGATTTCCTCGAGAACGAGAGCTTCGTCGCCGCGATGCTCGAGCGGGGGCTCGACGTGTTCATCCTCGAGTGGGGCGATCCGACGCCCGGCCAGCGGCGCTGGGGATTCGACGTCTACCTGCGCACCTACCTGGACCGGGCCGTCCGGCGGGTCCTGAGGGCCACCGGAGCCGAGCAACTGACCCTCGCGGGCTACTGCCTCGGCGGAGTCGTGGCCACGCTGCATGCGACCCGCGACGCGGACCGCCGGATCCGCAACCTGGTGACGATGGTGTCCCCTACCAACTTCGTCGACCACGGGCTGCTCAGCTGGTGGGCCCGCAAGGAGCACTTCGACATCGACAGGATCGTGGACACGTACGGCAACATGCCCGCGTCCTTCTTCTCGAGCAGCTTTCCGTGGCTACTGCCCGGCGCCTACCTCACCAAGATGCGCACCCTCTACGATCGCCATGCCGACGACCGGTTCCTCGAGAGCTTCCTCGCGCTCGACATCTGGGGGACCGAGAACACCCCGTTTCCCGGCCAGGTCTTCCGCGAGCTCATCTCGCTCGGCTACCAGCAGAACGTGCTGATCAAGGACGGCACCTGGCCGCTCGAAAACGGGCCGGCTCGCCTCGCGGAA
>JAJYIO010000180.1 GCA_021790035.1 bacterium
CGGGCCAGGGCATCTCGGGTGGTGTTGGCGTGGATCGTCGCGAGGGAACCCTCGTGTCCGGTGTTCATCGCCTGGAGCATTGTCAGGGCCTCGGGACCTCGGACCTCGCCGAGGATGATGCGATCGGGACGCATGCGCAGACTGTTGCGGAGCAGTTCGGCCTGATCGACGCGGCCAGAGCCCTCGACATTCCCCGGACGAGTCTCGAGCCGGATCACGTGCTCTTGCTGGAGCTGAAGCTCGGCGGCGTCCTCGATCGTGATGAGGCGCTCCCCCTCGGGGATGAAGGCCGACAGGACATTGAGCAGCGTGGTCTTGCCCGAGCCCGTGCCGCCGCTGATGAGCACGTTGAGCTTGGCCGCGACGGTGGCCTCGAGAAACTCTCCCATGGCCCCCGACATCGATCCGAGCTCCAGGAGGTCCGAGATCTTGAGCGGATCCTTGCGGAACTTGCGGATCGTCAAGATGCTGCCATCGATCGCCAGTGGCGGAATGATGGCATTGACGCGAGATCCGTCGACCAGGCGAGCGTCGCACATGGGACTGGCGTCGTCGATGCGACGGCCGACGCGCGACACGATCCGATCGATGATGCGCCGCAGGTGCGCCTCATCGGCGAAACGGACGACGGCCCGCTCGATCCGGCCCGATCGCTCGACGAAGACATGGTGAGGGCCGTTGACCATCACCTCGGAGATGTCGTCGTCGGCCAGCAACGGCTCGAGGGGCCCCAGCCCGAGGACGTCGTTGTAAACCTCGTCGACGAGGCGGTCGCGCTCGGTCCGTCCCAGCGGGCGACCCGAGGCGGCCGTCTGATCCATGACCTCGCCGATCGCCTGCCTCAGCTCGACCTCGGTGGCGGTCTCGTCGAGCCCGCGCCGGCGCAGGTCCTCGACGAGGCGCCGGTGCACCTCCGCCTTGAGCTGCGTGCGCCCGTCGGGAGGCCGATGGCCGGGCGGCGCAGAGGCGAGCGATGCGTTTGCCTGCAAAACGCGTCCAGGCGGGGCCTGACTCCCCGTGCCCAGCGGCGGGCGCGCCGGCGGCACCGAGCGGCCGGTGGCTGGCTCGAGGGTGCTGGTCTTGGTGGCCAGGCGGTTGCGGAGGAACATGTCGGCTTACCTGTCGGTCATGCGGGGACCCGCCGGGGCGACGGTGACCAGTCCCACGGAGCGCACGGAGGCACGGGGTTCAGTAACGTCGACGTTCTTGGCGAGGACCGGCTCCTCGGCTTGCGCAGGTGGGCTCTTGGATCGCCACCTGGAAAGCAGTGCCAGGATGCGGTCGACCAAGCCCGAGGCGACCGGGGCGGATGGTGCTCCCGCCAGATTGGCGGCGATCCGGGCGATCCCCGTCGCCAGAGGATGGCGAGGCTGGGCGATCGCAACCGGCTGGCCTGCGTTGACCGATTCCTGGACGACCTTGGTCGCCCAAGGCACCTGCCAATCGACCGCTCGCCCCAGAACCCTCGTCACGGCCGCCGCGTCGATCTCTCCCGGGCGCACCCACAAGCAGGTCTGCACGACGGCCAGATCGAGGCCGAGGCGCTCGAGCATGGAGAGGAGCCGCTGCGTTCCACGCAACGCGGGCAGCTCGGGGACGATCGGCACGAGGATGCGGGTCGCGGCCTCGAGGGCGCAGACGGTGACCTCGGACAGCTCGGACGACGTGTCAACGACCACGTACGGGTGCCGTTCTGCCAGCTCGGAGAGCAAGGGGCCGATGGCCGAGCCGGAGATCGTCTCGGCCTCGGCTGGCCCGAGGGGACCGGCGAGCAGCCGCACACCCGGCGGGTGGCCGACCAGAGCGTCCGCCAGCTCGTGGCCGTCCGCTCCCAGCACGTCGTCGACCCTCAAGGGACAGTTGAGGTTCCAGAGCAGATCCTGATCGGCCGACGCCAGCGCCAGATCTACCAGGGCGACCGGTCCGGCGTGTCGGGCCAGGGCCGCGGCCAGGCTGGCCGCGAGGACGCTGGTACCGGAGCCCCCCTTGGCTCCGTGGACCACGACGATGCGCCCGTCCGTGCCCGCTGGACGGGCCCGCCGCTTCCCGCTGGCGCGCTTCAGTGCGGCACTGTCGATCCGACCCACCACTCGCATCTCGGGTTCTCCTCGCTTCTCGATCACTGCACCAGGCGCGATGCATATTGCGCGGTGGTTCCAGCCACGGTCGATCCCTCCACGCGATCGATGAACCGGGCGTCCACGGCGCCATTCTCGGCGTCAATCACGTAAAACCTCGCGAACCCCGTCACCTCGATCGCCGACCGGCCGTGAACGTTTGCCCACTGCTGCGGATTCAAGAGCGCCACCGTCATGACGCGGGGCGTCGAGGCGGGTTCGGCGACGGCCTGGGCGAACGGGGTCTGGTCTCCCCCCACGAGCTGGTTGATGGCACTGTCGGTCGGGCCGACGATGTTGCCAGGCTCGGTGGCCAGATCCTGGCCGGTCGTCACGGCCCGGCTCGCCCCGTCAAGAATGTCCTGCCGGTAGGCAGCCGCCCCGGGACCGTCCACGGCCAGGGCCTGGAAATTGCCGCAAACTTCGCTTTGCGTCGTGAGCTTCAACAGGTACTCGCGTCCCTGCTCGAAGGTCTGGTCGGGAACTCCGAACGGACGGATTCCACCAGACTCCGAGACCGTCTGAAGCTCCCCGTTGGCCGAAGCCGCGATATCCGGCGTGGCGATGCCGAGGAGCCGACCGAGCCAGAGCGGGGCAGGACCGTGGACCGTGACGTGGATGGTCGAGCTAGCGGGAAAGGTGACATCGGCCGACGAGAGCTGGTAGCCGTTGTCCGCGGCATACTGCTCGGCCAGGGAGATCGCCCGGGACGGGTCGTGCGCCAGGCCACGCGCCCCTGCCAAAGCCGCCGCATCGGCGGCGACCTGCATCCGCGTTCGCTGGTAGTACATCGCCCCCGCATCGGCAGCCATTCCCGTGGCCACGACCAGGCCAAACATGAGCAGCGCCACGATGACGAGGATCGTCCCCTGCTGCCGGCGCGCTCCGTGGACGTGAAAGCCGCGGCGCCGGGCGCCCTCGGTTCTAGACACGTTCATCGCACGCCTCCAGAGGCTCGAGCGCGGGATGTTCAAAGCGCACGAGCCTCAAACCAGCTTGGGAGTCACCAGGATCTGGAGCTCGGTCTCGTTCTTCTGGTACTGGCGGCTCTTGAAGAGCTCGCCGAGGATCGGGATGTCGCCCAGGAACGGAAACTTCTGGACATTCTCGGTCGTGTTGTGCTGGAGCAGACCGCCGATGATGAGTCCCTGACCCGGCTTGAGGATGACCTCCGTACCGGCCTTCCGGCTGGACAGGGCCGGGATCAGGAACTGTCCGACCCGCACGCCGTCCGCGAAATCCAGCGTCGAGACCTCGGGATTGACCTTGAGATCGACGCGACCGTCCGGAAGCACGGTCGGTTCGATGTTCAGCTTCACACCGTACTCGCGCCAGGTGACCGTGACGTTCCCGAACTGCTGAGCCTCTGGCACCGGCACCTCGCCGCCGACCAAAAAGTTGGCCTTGCCACCCGAGATCGCTACCAGCTTGGGATCGGCCAGAAGCTTGGCCCGGCCGGTCGAGACCAGGAAGCTGAGCTGAGCTGCGACGCGGTCGAGCTGGCCGAAGGAGAGGAGGTTCTTTCCCCCGAACGGCGGGCCGCCCGTTTCGCCGAACGTCAGGTAGTCCGGGTTGAAGCTCGTGTCGCCGTTCGGAGAAGTGTGCGCGCTGCCCCAGTGCATCCCGGCATTCAGGCCGCCCGTCTTCTCGGTCTCGATGACGTCGACGTCGACCTCGACCTGCTGGACCGCGGCGGCCTGCAGAAGGTTGATCACCTTGGGGGCAAAGCCCTCGGCCACCTTCTGGGCACGGGCGATCTCGCTGGTGTTGGCGACCTTGCCGGCCAGGATGATGGAGTCGCCGACCCGCTCGACCACGATGTCGTGGGCGCCGGTCACGAAGGCGATCGTCCGCTGCAGCAGCCCGGTGTCGACGTTCACCATGACGTCGTAATTTCGGTGACCCTTGCGGGTCCACACGATGAGGGACGTGATGCCCGGGCGCTTGCCGTTGACCAGAACTTCGTGTCCCGAGAGCACGGCAACGTCGGCCGTCTTGGGGTCCGTGATCGAGACCTTCGTGATCTCGTCGGGCACCCTGATCACGTGCGAACGGCCGACGTCCACCGCCAGCTGTCCGGACGAGCCGTCGCTCGGCGCGGTATCGGCAAAGGGTGAAGGCTGCGGACGATTTGCGACCGAGGGTTTAGAGGCCAGGTGCGAGACCACGGCGCCGCTCGCCTTCGATCGTGGACGTGGAGCGCCGTGCGAGAGGGCCACGGACAGCGGCGCGACTACGAGCAGGGGAATCACCTGATGGGCTCCTTATCGACTGACGAACTCGGCCGTCGTTCCGCGTATGACCAAGATCTGGGGCAAAGGGGTCGGGCGGGGGGCACGTTCGCGGACCACCACGGTGCGCGTGATGGTGCGGACGGCTGAACGCCGGGCAGACGTCCGGTCCGCCGCGCCGAACAGCATGGCCGGCGTGACCCCGTTGATGTTCACGTCCCGGGTTTCGTTCGCGCTACGCATCGCGAGACGGATCTTGCCGCGATCGGCTGCCAGGATGAGGATCTCCGCCTCCTTGGGGGTGACGGCGAGGGTCGCACTCGACACCACCTTGGCCTTGGGATCCTCCTTGCGATGCGCATCCTGGGCGATCGCCAGGACCTGGATGTCCTGCAGGAGCACGCGCGTCTCGGTGTTCTGGCCCACGTCCATCGTTCCGATGACATCCACGCGAGAGCCCGGCATGACGAATCCCGCGACCCCCACGACCTCGTCAACGGCCACCGTCACAGCGCGCATGCCGTCGGGCACGGGCAGAACCGTCGAGGCGGCATCCTGCCCGGGTGGATAGAGCAACCCGTCCAGCACCACCTCGCCCGGAACCAGATCCTCGCGGGTGATGCGACCGATGGCCTGATCGGGCTCCGCCAGAGCACCCGCCGGCACGTAGGCGGCCGGGCGAAGCTCGTGCGAGATCGCGTCGGCGCTCACCCGTGATCCGGCCGACACGCTTTGCTCGACGACCAGGACCGGCTCCTGTGGTGGGGGCGCAGCCTGAGCTGCGCGCTGCGGACGCCCGATCAGGAAGAAGAGGGCGGCCGACGTGCCGAGGCCGATGGCGGTCGCGATGGCGAGCCGCCGCATGGAAAGGGCCATGGGAAGGGACTCCCGTCTTTGGCTATAGTCACTCGATCCGCATCACCGCCGTGGCCGAGAGCGGCACCGAGGCGGGGAGGCCAGGGATCGGGAGGGGATTGGTGATGGGAACCGTGACAGCGACCTTCACCGGAGAGCCCGACTGCCCTCCAGCGCCAGTCACGTCGACTGCCGGATTGCCCTGCACGGCGGCTGCCGACAGGTAGGTCCGGACCGCCTGGGCGATCGCCGGGGGATTGGAACCGAGGGCGCCGATACGGGCGCCCTCGCGGGTCGCATTGGTGATCGCCAGCTGGGCCGTGTAGAGCCGACCGAAGCCGAACACGGCCCAGACCATGGCGCAGAGGAGGGGAAGGGCTATCGCGGTCTCGACCAGCGCCTGTCCAGCCGATTTTTGCCTTCGTGATGCCATGGCGACACCATATACCGGAACTGAACGGTTAATCGTGCGCATCTGTGACACTCTCCGGCGCTCTACTCGACCGAACGGCAGGCAGACGCCGCTAGGGGCTGGCGTTCCCGCCGGATCCCGTGTTGCCTAGCGTGGCTGCGATGGACTTCAGCATATTGTTGACATTTGTTCCCATCAAAGCGAGAGCTCCGACGCAAACGACCGCGATCAGCCCCAAGATGAGGCCGTATTCGGTCAGCGCCTGGCCGTCTTCCTCTGATGCCAGATTGCGGATGGTGGTGGCGATCATCGTGAGGCTCCTTCTTTCCTTTCTCTCGATCCGTTGCCGTTTCTTCGGGGCAGTGCGCTCCGGCACAGCCAGGATGGATCTGATGAGCCCATTATTGCCGCTGAACATTGCCGCGCTGTGGGCGCAGCGATGAACTAGGCCTTAAATGACGCCTTGCTCCGGCCTTGCCACGATATTT
>JAJYIO010000181.1 GCA_021790035.1 bacterium
GAGGCCTGGGAGCCCAGGCCTCGGCCCGTGGTATCGGCCGGATGGCTGGCACCCTGCCCGTATGCGTCCGCGACCTGATAGGCCGAGCCGTTGGTCAACGCCGATCCGTTCGTGAGCGCGGAGCCGTTGGTAAGCGCCGAGGCATTGGTGAGCGGAGAGGCGTTGGTCAGGGGCGAGGCATTGGTCAGGGCTGGAGAGTCGAGGAGGGGTCGCGGATCGGCGACGACCGGAAGCTGCGTGATCCCGGCCGGCAGCGAGACCGAACCGGATAGATCCAGTTCGTCGGCGGGCCGCTGGCTGGCGACCAGCTGCTCGGCCTTCTGCGCGAGAAATACGAAGGGGTCCTGGCATGCGGTCGTGAAGACCACGGCGATCACGCCGAGGAGTCGGAGTCCAGCCTCTGGCAAACTCCAGGATCGAGAAGTCGTCGTTCCCAACCGTCGCTCCGTCCGTCTTCCTCGCGTCGTATACCCTACCGGAAGGAACGCCGAGCATGCCAGGTGGCTCCGCCGGATCGCGCGAGCTCGGCATCGAGCGAGATTGCGGACATGGTACGAGTTCGGCGTTGACCCGCCCACCACGCGGTGGTAGCCTTTTGAGGCTCGATTGCCGGGTTCGCCGGGCTGGCGCACGGCATGCAACGAGCGTTTCGTACGGTTTCGGACGGGGCCTGCGTCATTCCCATCGTCGGTGGGCGATCGGCGTGCGGTGCTGTTTCATGGCTGACGATCCCTAGTCGAGGAGTTTTTGACTGATGGCCATCAAAGTCGGTATCAATGGCTTCGGCCGCATCGGCCGCCAGGTGCTGCACATCGCAGCTGGCAATCCCGAGATCGAGTTCGTCGGGATCAATGACATCACCAGCCCCGAGACCCTGGCGCACCTGTTCAAGTACGACTCGGTGCACGGGCGTTTCGACGGCACCGTGGGGGTGTCGGACGGTGCGATCGTGATCAACGGCAAGCGCATCCCGATCACGGCGGAGCGCGACCCGGCCAAGCTTCCCTGGAAGCAGCTCGGGGTGGACATTGCCATCGAGTCGACCGGCCTCTTCACCGACGCCTCCAAGGCCAAGGCCCACCTGGATGCGGGCGCCCGCAAGGTCATCATCTCGGCCCCGGCCAAGAACGAGGATTTCACGGTCGTCCTGGGGGTCAACGAAGAGAAGTACGACCCCGACAAGCACCACATCCTGTCCAACGCGTCCTGCACGACCAACTGCCTGGCTCCGGTGGCCAAGGTCCTCAACGACAGCTTCGGCATCGAGAACGCCTTGATGACGACGGTCCACGCCTACACCAACGACCAGCGCGTGCTGGATCTTCCGCACTCGGACCTGCGCCGGGCTCGCGCCGCGGCGGCCAACATCATCCCCACCACCACCGGGGCGGCCAAGGCGATCGGCCTGGTGATCCCGGAGCTCAAGGGCAAGTTCCACGGCATCTCGTTCCGCTGCCCGGTTCCCGATGGCTCGGTCATCGACCTGGTTGCCAATCTCAAGACCGACGTCACCGAGGAGCAGGTCAACGAGGCGCTGCGGCAGGCCGCCGGAACGGACAAGCTCAGCCGTTACCTCGAGTACAGCACCGACCCGCTGGTCAGCTCGGATATCATCGATAATCCGCACAGCTCGATCGTCGACAGCGGCATGACCGTCGTTCTCGACAGGCGGATGGTCAAGGTCGTGTCCTGGTACGACAACGAGTGGGGTTATTCCAACCGCGTCGTCGACCTGTGCGTTTACGTCGGCCGGCGACTGCCCGTCGCGGTGGGCTAGCCCGGGGGCTGGCCGTGCACCTTGGCGTTCACCTCCGGGGTCGCCCGGAGGTGAATCGTCGCTTTGAGGGGGGGACTTTTTGATGGCGTCCTTTCGTCGGCTCGATTCCTTGGCGGACTCGGACCTGCGCGGCAAGCGGGTCCTGGTGCGGGAGGACCTCAACGTTCCCCTGGCGGCGCCGTCCGGAGAGGGGGGCGCCAGCACTCCGCTGATTGGTGACGACACGCGCATCCGGGCGGCGCTGCCGACCTTGCGCTACCTGCGGGATCGCGGGGCCCGCGTGATCATCGCTTCTCACCTCGGACGTCCCAAGGGGCCGGATCCCCGTCTATCCCTGGCTCCTGTCGCCGCCCGGCTCTCGGAGCTGCTCGGCGTCGAGGCGCGCCTGGCTCCGGATTCGGTCGGGCCAGAGGTGCTCGAGCTGACCGGCGCGATGCTGGACGGCAGCGTTGTGCTACTCGAGAACATCCGCTTCCACCTTGAAGAGGAGAAGAACGATCCGGCGTTCGCCCGCCAGCTCGCGGAGCTCGCGGATCTCTACGTCAACGACGCCTTCGGCACGGCGCACCGCGCCCATGCTTCGACCGAGGGAGTGGCCCACCTGCTTCCCGCGGTGGCCGGGTTCTTGATGAGCCGGGAGCTCGAGGCCCTGGGCCAGATCCTCGAGCAGCCCCGGCGGCCCTTCTGGGCGATCATCGGCGGAGCCAAGGTCTCGACCAAGATCGGCGTCATTCGCCACCTCGGGGCCAAGGTCGATGGCCTGGTCATCGGCGGGGCCATGGCCTTCACGTTCCTCCAGGCCCAGGGCCATGCCACCGGCAAGTCGCTGGTCGAGGCGGACCAGATCCCGATCGCCCGGGAGATCCTGGCGGACTTCGAGCGGCGCGGCGTGCCACTGCTGCTGCCACGCGACAGCGTCGTGGCGCCCAGCCTGGATGCTCCGGCCGCGGGCATAGTGGGGCTGGATATCCCGGCCGATCAGATCGGGGTCGACATCGGTCCAGAATCGATCGAGGCCATCGGGCATGCTCTGGGATCCGCGGGGGCGATTCTCTGGAACGGGCCGATGGGCGTTTTCGAGCGTCCCGATTTTGCCAAGGGGACGCTCGCGGTGGCCCGGATCCTCTCGGAGCGCACCCGCGAGGGCGCCACGACGGTGGTGGGCGGAGGCGATTCGGTGGCGGCGCTCGAGCAGTCGGGTGAGGCCGAGCACGTCACGCACGTGTCGACCGGTGGCGGGGCCTCGCTGGAGTTCCTGGAAGGCCGCGTGCTGCCTGGCGTCGCGGCGCTGTCCCCGCAGGAAGCTCGCCGTTCGTGAACGAGATCCTGCGCGCGAGCGCCTGGTGACTGCATCCATTCCCCGGCGACCGGAACGTAGCGGCGCCGTGAAGAGGTCATGACATTGAGAGTTCCAATCATTGCCGGCAACTGGAAGATGAACAAGACCATCGGCCAGGCCCGGGAGTTCGTTCGCCGCTTGCCCGCCTCGGTAAAGTCCCGCCGGGATCCGGTCGTCGTGTTGTGCCCGCCGTTCACCGCCATCGCCGTCTTGAGAGAGGAGCTGGGCGGCACTGCGGTCCACGTGGGCGGCCAGAACCTCGATTTTCACGAGTCGGGCGCATTCACCGGCGAGATCGCCCCGGCCATGCTGGCCGATGCGGGCTGCAGTTACGTCATCATCGGCCACTCCGAGCGTCGGCAGTATTATGGCGACACGGACGGGAGCGTCAACAAGAAGTTGCACGCAGCCCTCTCTCACGGACTGAGCCCCATCGTCTGCGTGGGGGAGAAGGCCGAGGAGCGCGAGGTGCAGCTCACCGACAACGTCATCATCGTCCAGGTGCAGCGCGCCCTGCTCAACGTGTCGCCCGAGCAGGCGGGGACTCTTTGCTTCGCCTACGAGCCGGTGTGGGCCATCGGCACGGGCAAGACCTGCGACGCCCGGGAGGCCAACCGCGTGTGCGGCATCATCCGCGAGACCGTCGCACGGCAGATGGGCCCGGGGCCCGCGGACGACGTTCGTATCCTGTACGGCGGCTCGGTCAAGCCCGAGACGATCGCCGAGCAGATGGCCCAGTCCCACATCGATGGCGCCCTGGTGGGAGGAGCTTCGCTGGATCCCGTGTCGTTCAGCCAGCTCGTCGAGTTCGGCGGACCGGGGTAGCTTGAAGGGAATCTAGGGATCCTGGGGTTTGCCCGGAGCCCGTATGTTCGATCCGTTGGAGGTGCGCGTGAACAAGTCTCCTGTCGTCCTCATCATCCTCGACGGATTCGGCATCAATCCCGATCCCGATGCGCCGGCCAACGCGATCAAGCTGGCGCGCAAGCCCAACCTGGACCGGATCATCGCCACCTATCCCCATGGCCAGATCCCGACCTCCGGAGAGGTGGTCGGCCTGCCCCCCGGGCAGATGGGCAATTCCGAGGTCGGGCACCTCAACATGGGTGCCGGCCGGATCGTCTACCAGGACCTGACGCGCATCGACAAGTCCATCCACGATGGTGATTTCCTCGACAATCCGGTCCTCCTCGAGGCGATGATTCACGCCCGAGCCCGGGGTACGGCTCTGCACCTGATGGGCCTGGTGTCGGATGGCGGTGTCCACAGCCATATCGAGCACCTGACCGCCCTCCTCGAGATGGCCCGGCGCAGCGAGGTGTCGACGGTCTGGATCCACGCGTTCACGGATGGCCGCGATCGTCCCCCCACGTCGGGCGCCGGCTACCTTGCCAGCCTCGAGGCCGCGTGCGCGCGCGTCGGCGTCGGGCAGGTCGCCACGGTATCGGGGCGCTACTACGCGATGGACCGCGACAAGCGGTGGGATCGCGTCGAGAAGGCCTGGCGCGCTCTGGTGCTGGGGGAGTCGCCCCACCACGCGCCTAGCGGAGCGCGGGCCGTCGAGATGGCCTACGAGCGCGGCGAGACCGACGAGTTCATCCTGCCGACCGTCTGTGCCGAGGCCGGGCGCATCGCCGCTGGCGACAGCGTCATCTTCTTCAACTTCCGGGCGGATCGGGCCCGCCAGATCACCCGGGCGATCGCGCTGGAGGACTTCGACGGTTTCGAGCGGCCGGTTCGTCCCCGCGTCCACTTCGCCTGCATGACCGAGTACGACGTCACGTTTGGCTTGCCGGTCGCCTTCGAGAAGCAGTCCCTCGATCGCATCCTTTCGCCGGTGGTGGCCGACGCGGGTCTGCGCCAGCTCCGGTGCGCGGAGACCGAGAAGTACGCCCACGTCACGTTCTTCTTCAATGGCGGCATCGAGAAGCCCTTCGCGGGCGAGGAACGCATCCTGATCCCCTCGCCCAAGGTGGCGACCTACGACCTCCAGCCCGAGATGAGCGCGTTCCAGGTCGCCGACACCGCCGTCGAGTGGATCCTGGCGCGTCGCGCCGACTTCTTCGTGATGAACTTCGCCAACGCGGACATGGTCGGCCATACCGGCAAGCTGGAGCCCGCGATCCGGGCGATCGAGGTCGTGGACGAGTGCGTCGGTCGCGTGGTGCGAGCGGTCGAGCAGGTGGGGGGAGCGGCCCTCATCACGGCCGACCATGGCAACGCCGAGATGATGCTGGATCCCCGGACCGGCCAGCCGCATACCGAGCACACCCTGTTCCCGGTCCCCTCGATCCTGGTGGGGTATCCTGCCCGACTGCGCGATGGGCTGCTCTGTGACGTCGCCCCGACCCTGCTGGAGTTGCTGGGGCTCGACAAGCCGCCGCAGATGACGGCCAGCAGCCTGTTGATTTCGAGCAACATAACGCCGGATCTCGTGCCAGATCGGTCGGTCGTTCGGGAATAAGATCTTGAGGCGGGAAAGGGATCTCGCCTCGTTACCCCGATCAAGGCAAGGAGGTCTCGAATATGGGGGTTTCCGCAATCGGAGTCAGCCCATCTTTGGTGGCGGCGAGCCAGACGGGTATCGCGGTCCAGGTCAAGGCGCAGGATGCCGCCAAGATCGAGGGCGAGGGCATCCTCAAGATGATCTCGCCTCCGGGTACCGGTCAGAGCGTCAACGCCCTGGCGTAAGGCTTTTTTTCGAGGCTCGGGCCGGCATCTTGCCGGACTCGAGCCTTTTCGCGTGGGCCGCTCGGGCACGACGCGCTTATCAGAAACTCCCCTTCGGGGCAGGGACTTGAGAGGGGGCCTTGCCCCCCGCAAACTACCCCCCGCTGCGGGCAAGCTGCGGCGTCGCCTTGCTCGGCAAGTGGGAACCTCCCCTTCGGGGCAGTGACTTGCAGGGGGCCTTGCCCCCCGCAAACTACCCCTAGCTGCGGGCAAGCTGCGGCGTCGCC
>JAJYIO010000182.1 GCA_021790035.1 bacterium
GATCTCTGTGCACGTCGGGGTCGGCGGCGGGCCACTTCCTGCCGGCCCTCATCGAGGCCGCCGAGGCTCGCATCCCGCTGATCGCCATCACGGCCGATCGTCCGCCCGAAGCCAGGGGCTTTAGCCCCCCACAGACGATCGACCAGGTCAAGATGTACGCCCACGTGGTGAGGGCCGCCTGGGACCTGCCGCTACCCGAACCAGCCCTGCTCGGCCGGCTCGAACTCCTGGCCGCCGACGCGGTAGCGCGAGCGACCGGGGCCCCCGTGGGGCCAGTACAGCTCAACGTGCCGCTGCGCGATCCGCTGTCGCCGCTGGAGGTCGACGCTCCGACGATCGCGGCCCTCGAGGCCCAGCATCGCGCTCGTCGCGAGGCGAGCCGGGGTTCGATGCAGGACCTCTTTCGGCGCGACGTCTGGCCGGCGCGGGGCTTCGTCGACGAGTTCGGCCTGGAGCAGGCCATCAACTGGCTTTCAGAAGGCCGGCGCCCCCTCATCGTGGCGGGTCCGGAGGCGGCTTCTGGCCACGTGCGGAACGCGGTGCTCGACCTTGCCCGCACCTGGGGGATCCCCATCCTGGCCGACGCGGTCTCGGGATTGCGCCATGGTCCCGAGCGCGGGGCTACGGTCTGCTCGCACTACGTGGCCTTCTTGCGGGCGCCCGAATTTGCAGATACTCCGCCCGATCGAGTGATCACGCTCGGCATGGCGCCGACCTCCGGGACGGTGGTACGTTACCTGGCTCGCCACCGGCCCCCGGTCCTGCGCCTCCAGGAGGACTCGGTCAGGCGCGATCCCGAGGGACTCGCGGTCTTGATGCTGGCGGGTGACGTGGCCGACGCTTGCCTGCGCCTTGCCGAGCGCTCCGAGCGCACCTCGGCCGACCCGGCCTGGCGCGCTGCGTTTGCGCAAGCCGACGAGGCGAGCGGTCTGGCTCTGGCTGGCTACGGCGATCCCCCCGTGGAGATCGCCTCGCTGTCGGCCGCGTTCGAGGCATTGCCGCCCGATGGAATGCTCTTTCTGGCCAGCAGCATGGCGATCCGCTACGCCGATTCGTGCCTGGCCCCGGCCGAACGGGAGGCGCGAGTGCTGGCCAACCGCGGGGCCAATGGGATCGACGGCCTGACCTCGACGGCACTGGGCGCGGCGTCCGCGGCTGGCCGCCCGCTCCTGCTCGTCGTCGGCGACACGGCGTTCCTCCACGACCTCGGCGGACTGTTCGCGGCGCGACACGTCACGTCGCCGGTCGTCGTCTTGGTTCTCAACAACGACGGCGGTGGAATCTTCCACTACCTGCCGATCGCCCGGTTTCCCGACGTTTGCGAGCCGCTGTGCGTCAACCCGCACGGCCTGGAGTTCGAGCACGCCGCACGTCTCTTCGGCCTGTCCCACCAGACCTGCCGCACCGGAGCCGAGGTCGCCCAGGCGGCGCGGACGGCCTTTGCCAGCCACGGCGTCCATGTGATCGAGGTTCCCGGCGACCGCCACGACACCGAGGCGCGCTATCGGGCCGTGCTGGCGGCGATGGCCGATGCGGCGGCGGTCCGCGGCCAGGCGTCGTCCGATCTGGATCCATCGGCCATCGTTTCGAGAGAGGACACCTTATGATCGCCAGCCCCGAGGCCCGCGCAGACGTGCCGGTTTGGGAATCCGTCCATGCGTTCACGGACATCCGGTTCGAGATGGCCGAACACATCGCCAAGATCACGATCAACCGCCCCGAGGTCCGCAACGCCTTCCGGCCGGAGACCGTCGCCGAACTGACCGAGGCGTTCCACCTGGTGCGAGAGATGCCGGACATCGGCGTCGTGATCTTGACCGGAGCCGGCGACCAGGCGTTCTGCTCGGGCGGCGATCAGCGAGTGCGAGGCGACTCCGGCTATCGTGACTCGGAGGGCACCCATCGCCTCAACGTCCTCGACCTCCAGCGCCAGATCCGCTCCCTGCCCAAGCCCGTGATCGCCATGGTCGCGGGATATGCCATCGGCGGCGGCCACGTCCTCCACCTGGTGTGCGATCTCACCCTCGCAGCCGACAACGCCCGCTTCGGGCAGACCGGCCCGCGCGTCGGCAGCTTCGACGGGGGATTCGGCGCGAGTTACCTCGCCGAGATCGTCGGCGCCAAGAAGGCCAAGGAGATCTGGTTCCTGTGCCGCCAGTACGATGCCCAGGAGGCCCTCTCCATGGGGCTCATCAACGCGGTCGTGCCACTGGCCGACCTCGAACGCGAGACCATCGCGTGGGCTCGAAAGATCCTCGAGCACAGCCCATTGGCCCTGCGCGTGCTCAAATCGGCCTTCAACGCCGGGACCGACGGCCAGGCGGGGATCCAGGAACTGGCAGGCAATGCGACCCTGCTCTATTACATGTCGGCGGAGGCCCAGGAGGGCCGCAATGCCTTTCTCGAGCATCGGCAGCCGGACTTCGGGCGGTTCCCCCGACTGCCATGAGTCACCCACCGGCTGCGCCGACACTCTCGAATGAAACGCCACCTGCCGAGCAGGGCTACGTAGCAGCTTGCCCGCAGCGGGGGGTAGTTTGCGGGGGGCAAGGCCCCCTGCAAGTCACTGCCCCGAAGGGGAGTTTCTTGTGAGCTACCCAGGATCGAGCTGGGCGCAGGTCTGGCTGGCTGGAATTCGTCCGCGGACTTTGGTTGCCGGCGCCGCTCCGGTGCTGGTGGGCGCCGCCGCGGTCTGGGGCGCTCCGGACTACCGTCCGGTCGCCGTCGCACTGGCGCTGGTAGGCGCACTGGCGCTGCAGGCGGCGTCCAACCTCATCAACGACGTGGGCGACGGTCAGTCGGGCATCGATACGCTCAAGCGGGTGGGACCCGTGCGTCTCGTGGCCTCGGGCCTGGCCACGCCCGGGCAGCTGTGGGTGGCAGCCGGCGTCATGGTCATGATCGCGCTCGTGGCCGGCATCCAGCTGGCATTCATGGCAGGTTGGCCGATCGTCGCCATCGGAGTGCTGGCCATCCTGACGGCGGCAGGCTACACGGTCGGACCGGCACCCCTGGGTCGCCTGGGTCTGGGGGAGTTCGCCGCCTTCGTCTTCTTCGGCCCCGTGGCCGTGTTGGGCACGGCGGCGGCGGCCACCGGCCACTGGTCCGGCCTGCCGCTCGCCTGGAGCCTTCCGACGGGATTCCTGTCCGGCGCGCTCATGATGGCCAACAACCTGCGCGATCGCGAGTCGGATGCCGCAGTCGGGAAGCACACGATCGCGGTTCGTAGCGCCCGCCTGGCCCGCTTCCTCTACCGGACGATGATTGCCGGAGCGGTCGGAGTGCCGCTCGTTCTCTCGATCTGGAGCCAAAGGCCGCTCTTTGCGCTGGCAGCGGGCATCATGGCACCCTTCGCCATGCGAGCGGCGCTGACGATTCAAGCTGACCGCTCCGGGCGCGAACTGGCGCCCGCTCTGGGCCGGATCGCCGATCTTTTCGCGGTCGCGACGCTTGCCCTCGTCGCGGCGCTGGTCGGGTCGCATGGAGCCTAGCGGCGACCACGGCCCCCACGACCACGATCGAGCGACCGCCACAGGGGTCGAGCGCCTCGTGGCCCTGGACATCCGGCCCTACCGGAGGCCCGTCGGCGGGGGGATGCCGCTGGCTGAGCGCCTCGGTTTCGAGGTCGTTCTGGCGGACGAGGCCGGCCGGCTAGGCCTCGGCGAGGTCGCCCCCCTGGCCGGCTTCGGCTCGGAAGCCCTTGCCGAAGCCGAGGCCGCCCTCGCGGCTGCCCGGCGCACCCTCGAGAGCGAACGGCCGCCGACCCCAGGAAATCTGGGCGAGGTCGGCCCCCTGCTGGCCCGGACGGGCCTCGACCGCGATCGCACGCCCGTGGCATACGCGGGTCTCGAGCTTTGCCTGCTCGACCTCCTGGCCCGGCGTGCGGGTCGGCCGCTGGCCGAACTCCTGCTGGAATGGACGGGAGGATCCGGCTCGGCTCGACCGGCCGGGGACCTGGCTGGTTCCTTCCAGCGGAAGGTTTCCGTCAACACTGTCCTCTCGGGCGCCGATGCGCACCGGGCGGCTGCCGATGCCCGCGCCGCCCTGGCCGAAGGCTACCGGACGCTCAAGATCAAGGTCGGGGCCCTCGAGCCTCGCGAGGCGGTGCGCCGGATCGGCGAGATCCGGCAGATCGTCGGCTCCGAGGTCCACCTTCGGGTCGACGCCGCCCGGGCCTGGGCGCCGGACGAAGCCCGCAGGGCACTGGTGGATCTGGCTGCGCTCGAGGTCGAGTACGTCGAGGAGCCCGCCAAGGATCTCGGCGTTCTGCTGGGCGATCCGGACCGCAGCGGGGCGGAAGCCTTGGCCCCGATCGCCGCGGACGAGAGTGCCTGCCCGTCCGCGTTGGCCTGGCGGTGGCTGGCATCTCCGGAGCGGCCCTCGGTGTTCGTCCTCAAGCCCCTGCTGTTCGGGGGACTGCTCGAGGCCCGAAGTTTCGCTCTGGCGGCGATGTCGGCCGGTGCGCGGGTCGTGGTGACCTCGGCCTTCGAGGGACCCATAGGGCTGGCCGCAGCCGTCCACCTCGCAGCCTCCTTGCCGGGCGCTCCCGTGGCGTGCGGCCTGGCGACGGGCCACCTCTCGTGCGACGGCGGATTCTTGCCGTCGTGGCTCGCGCCGGTCGCAGGATCCCTGACCCTTGGCGACGAGCCGGGCCTCGGGCTCCTTCTCCCGCCGCTGGAGCGTGCAGCCTCGCTGTGGCACGACCGGCCGGCCCTCGCCATCGACGGTGTCGACCGGACCGACATCCTGACGCACGCCGCGCTGGCCGATCGCGTGCGAACGGCCGCCAGCCGCCTTGCGGCCATGCATGTGACCCCGGGAAAGCTCGTGGGGCTGCTCGGCGAGAACAGCCTCGCCTGGATCGTCGCCCACCTGGCGTTGCCGCTGCTGGGAGCCGCCAGCTTGCCCCTCAACTTTCGCCTGGCCGACGCCGAACTCCGCTGGCAGCTCGAAGCCTCGGGGGCCATCGGCATCCTGTCCGACCCGATGAGACGCCAGCTGGGTTTCGAAGGGGTCTGGCCCCTGTCCGACCTCCTCGACGCCCCGGACGATCCAGGCGCCGCGGCCCTCGAAAGAAGCGCAGTCGCCTCGATGCGGCCGGGCCTGGTGTCGGCCTTCGAGCCCGGGAATCCCCACACGGTGATCTTCACCTCGGGGACCACCGGCAAGCCCAAAGGGGTGGTCCTGTCGGCCGGGCAGCACCTGGCCAGCGCCCGATCCCTGATCGCGCACCTCGACCTGGACCTGAACGATCGCTGGCTGCTGTGCATGCCCGTGTTCCACGTCGGGGGGCTCGGGATCGTGCACCGGATGATCGCCTGCGGCGGAACGGTCGTCGTGCTCGAGCGGTTCGACGTGGAGCGTGTCGCCGCAGCGATCGCGCGCTGGCATCCGACCCGCATCAGCCTCACGGCGACCATGGCCCGGCGACTGCTGGCGGCCCACCCGACCGTCCTGGCCGGAATGCGAACCGTCCTGCTCGGCGGCGAGACCATCGGGACCGACCTGCTAGAGGCCTGTCCGCAGGCGATCGCCTCCTACGGTCTTTCGGAAGCCGGCTCGACCGTCGCGGTCGCGGCGCCAGGCGAGAGCGCGCTGCACCCGTTGCCGGGTTTCGAGATCCGGATCGCGGAGGGCGACAGGAATTGCGCGCCGGGCGAGGTCGGTCGCGTTGCCATCCGGGGCGCGGCCCTGATGCAGGGGTATCTCGGGGCGCCTCCTCTCGACGGATCCTGGTTCGAGACGGGCGATCTCGGCATGCCACGGCCCGAGGGAGGTTTCTCGATCCTCGCTCGCCGCGAGGATCTGATCCTGTCGGGCGGCGAGAATGTCTATCCCGCCGAGATCGAGGCGGCCCTCCTCGACCACCCGGCGGTCATCGCCGCAGCGGTGGCCGGGATTCCCGACGAGCGCTGGGGGCAGGTGCCGGTAGCGGCGATCGTGCTCAAGGAGGGGATAGCTGGACTCCCCGAGGCGACCGGTTCGCCCGCGCCCGACCCGACAGAGCTAGAGGCCTTCGTCGAGCAGCGTCTGGCGCGCTACAAGGTCCCCCGGCAGTTCCGGTTCCTC
>JAJYIO010000183.1 GCA_021790035.1 bacterium
CCCCTCGACCGCCCGGGTTTCCGAGCGATCCGCCCAGCAGCGCCAGTTCGGCGTTATAGGGTGGAAGCGACGGGTACGATACCAGGCAGCACGCTATGAGCTTCCGGCCGTCGAGGAACCGTTTGATGCCGACGCAGCGCCCGCTCGGTCGAGTCCAAGGTCGCCACGTCGCGGCCTTGGCCACGGCGGCTCTCGCCTTGATCACGGTTGGATGTCCACCGACCAGCGGGTCGTCCGGGACCGCCGTGGGCGGCATTCCGGCGATCGGTGGGAGCGGCGGCACGGGAACGGTTGCCACTCCGGCCCCCGTCGCTACCGCATCTCAACCCTCCATCATCGTCACGCCAGCTCCCGGTAGCGGCGGGGGGCACAACGCCAGCCCCCCCCCGCAGAGCCTGTTCGCGACGCCGACGCCGGCTCCGACCCCGAGGCCGAGTCCGACCCTCGAGCCCCTGGACCTGCAGATGGCAGAGGGCTATGCGAGTTCCAACTTCGCCGACAACCTGTTCATCGTGCCGGCGGTCGGCGACCTGCCGCACCTCGATCCGCCGTCGTCTCGCAGCTACTCGGCCTTCAACGACATGGGGATCGGGGCGACCCTGGCCTCCAATTCCGGATTTCCCCAGGCGTACATCTCTACCCAGAGCGTCCCGGCGGACTGGGCCATCACCCAGGTTGCCACCCTCGACGTCCGGGCTCCCTCGGGAACCGCCCTGCCAGGGCCGTTGCCGGACCTCGTCTTCTTCAAGCTGCCGGGTGGGGCCACGGCTTCCAGCCTTTCCGGCGCCAACGCCACGGATACCGTGGAGATCGACCTGGCGACGGTCTCGCAGGGCGTGCTGGTGACATTCACCGCCAACGTCACCGCCAGCACGCAGCAATCCTTCGACAGCAGCTCCTCGCCATCGGTCACGGTGCAGGTCCTGGCAAGCAACGAAGGTAACCTGTCGTTCTCGATCTCGAGCCTCCGCCAGTGCCTGCCCGATCGGATGACGCCATGAAGACACCGCTTGTTGCCCGCTCTCGCCAGGCGATCGTGCACTCGCTGCGGCTGGTGGTGTGCGCGATCCTGGTCGCCCTGGTCGCCGTGGGTTGCCATGCGCCCTTGATGCACGTCCAGATGCCCCAGACGGGCAGTTTGCAGGCAGGTACGAGCAACGTCGACAGCGGCGTCAAGCTCAGCGTGGGCAGCCCCACCGATCTTCCCTCGCGGATGGCGAGCAGCACCGGCCAGCCCACGGTCCCGTCATCCCTGTTCGGCCAGCCGTACGGCGCCGTGTCTATTTCTCTCACGTGGCCGGCCGTGCCCAAGTACCAGACCCAGGCGATTCCGGCCAATGCCAACTCCTTGCGCTTCCGGATCATCGGCGATGACGGCAAGGATCGCCTCGCCGTCTGGTTCTTCCGGCCACAAAATGGCCAGCTCGCGGTGCAGAACCAGGTCTTCTTCCTGCCGGTCCAGACCGGCATGTTCGTCGAGGCGCGGGCTTACGCGCAGACGCAGGCCCAGATCGGCGCGCCGCTGGCGACGCCGTCCTACAATCCTCCCGGCATGCCGGACTACGCGGCCTACGACGCCACCGGCAAGAACTTCCGCGTCCTTGCCGAAGGCCTGCAGTTCAACTTCTCGGTGACGGTCCTCAAGCAGACTCCCGTCCAGGTCACGCTCGACACCACCCAGCTGGTCGCCGGCATCGGCGGCAGCGGTGGCTTCAACTTCGGTGGCAATCCCTACTACAGCAACTTCTTGCAGGATGCCCGCTTTGCCGAGATGACCTACCCTGGCGCCCTTTTCCACGACCACTACGGGCCCAACGACGCTTCCAACGCCGCGGCCGGTCAGCGCGATCGCCTGATCTTCCTCGACTACCCGGTGTTCAACAACGTGCCGGCCCCCACCGAACGAGACATGGTCGAGCTGCTCACGACCGACGCACTGGAGGGCAACGCTGACAATCCTTCGAGCGTGCCCTTCCCCGAACTCGTCAAGCTCCAGATGGGCGGCGGCTCGGCGCCGACCCCCGATGCCAACGGCGATGGCAATACACCGGCCTTCGCCGTCCTTTCCAACCCCACCAAGCTCACGTACTTGCCGGGCTCCCCGGACACGCTGTTCATCCTCCAGGCCTCGACGTCCACGACGCTCAACAGCGTCCGCTACCTGCAGCCAGCTACCGACTCGGCGGTCGTCACCAGCCTGGCCGCCTACAACGGTGTCACCAGCCAGAGCAACCCCCAGGGGCTGGTATCCATCTCGGCCGTGCCAGGATCCAACCAGCTGCTGGCGGCCGACGTCGCCTCCCGCAAGATCTTCATCGCCGACGCGAGTTCATCTGCCGCCGAGCTCCTGGCCGGGGGCGGGGCGGCAACGCCCAGCACCACCGCCACACCTTCCCTGGACGTCGGCTTCTCGTCCAATCTCAAGGGCGTGGCCTCGGCGGGTGGCTCGAACTTCCTGGTGCTCGACGGTTCCACCGTGCTGCGGAACGTCGGCGGGCAGATCCGCATCGTGGCGGGTCAGGGCGGGCAGACGCCGAGCGCGGATCCTTCGGATGCCGACGCCAACAACCTGGCCTTCGGCTCGACGCGGGACATGGTGTTCGATAGCCAGCAACAGTATGCCTACGTGGCGGACGACATCGACCAGGAGATCTACCGTCTGGGGCCGATGCCCGCGGCCATCGGATCGCCGGTTCCCTTCAAGAACATCGGGCTGTCGTTCGAGCCCATCGCCCTGGCTGCATCGCCGACCAACCAGCACATCCTGTACGCCCTCGCGTCCACCGGCCAGGTCTACGCGATCGACAACCCGGACTCGGCTCTGCCCGGTACGCCGGCCTTGGTCCTCGATCTTTCGGGCCAGTCCTTCAGTGTCAACGGCTTGACGTGTGGAACCGACGCGAGCGGGAACGACGTCCTCTTCGTCTCGACGAGCGAGAACGGCGGCAACATCCGCTCGGGCTATCCGACGAACCCGCCCCTTGCGAATATCAAGCGCATGTTCGCCGGCGGCTCGTTTGGCGGCATGACTCCGCTCTCCTTTGCCAGCGCCGATCTGTACGTTGGCGACGGGGCCGATCTCAAGTCGCAGATCGGAGACCACATCGGGGGCGTTCAGCTCGACAACACCGGGTACCTCGACGGTCCGTCTTACGTAACCGCCGACTCGACGGGCGATATCTACGTGGCGGATACCAAGAACGATCGCATTCGCGAGATCCAGGTCGATCCCGACAATCCAAACGATCCGATCGACATCCTCTCCTTGTACCGCGCCGACCTCTCGCTGACTCCGCAGGAGATCGCGGTCAACCAGCCGCAGGGCGTCGATGTGGACGAGTACGGCGACGTCTTCGTCTCGAGTACGGCCAACAACGTCATCGACGTCTGGCGGCCCCACTGCGACTCTTACGAGTCGACGACGGCGTGGCCGATCGCGGGCACCTCGACCGGTGGCTACGACGACGACAACGTCAACGCGCTGCTGGTCCAGCTCAAGGGGCCGACCGCCATCCGCGTGGAGCGGCATGCCAACCCCACCGACGGCACGCCATCCCGGCGCCGCGTCTTCTTCATCGACAGCGGCAACAAGCGGGTGCGCATGCTCTCGCCGGTCCGTCCCGACCTGACCGCTCCCGGCGCCTGTGGCGACGATCCGTACTTCCACTACATCATCTCGACCGTCGTGGGCGGCGGCAACGGCGGGGATGGCACCAATGCCGCGCAGGCGGCGCTGACGGCTCCCGAGGACCTTGCCCTCGACAGTCGTGGCTATCTCTACATCGCCGACGGCCCCAACATTCGCCGTGTCGACCCTGTCACCGGTTCGATCTCGACGATCTACACGGCCAGTGGCAACCTCGGCAGCATCACGGTCGACGACGTCAACGGCGATCTCTATTTCACGCTCGCAGGGCAGATGACGATCCGCAAGATTCTGCTGCCCCAGTAAGAGGACCCGCGGGTTTTTCCCGAACACTCTCCGGCCCATCCAGGCTAGACTCGTTTCGGTCAGACTTGACCCTGGCGAGGCCAGGCGTGGCCGAGCAGATCGCGAGCGCGCCCGCGGTGAGGCGAGGGGGCGTGGACGTCAGCCGGGTTCGGGTCAACCCGGAACCGGTCTAAAAGTCCTCGTCGTCTTCGTCGTCGAGGTAGACCTCGGCGAGCGAATCCCCGAACAGGCGATCCAGCCGGCCGGTGGTGTACGACTCTTCCTCGGACTGTGCCGCCGGCCGCTCGGCGACCGAGTCGGGGGTCGGGATCAGACGGATCGTCCGGGTGTCGTCGACGAGGTCGAACACGGGTTGGTCCGCCTCGACACCCAGCCGCAGGAAATCGAAGCTGTTGACGTTGAGGTAGAGGCGCTTGTTGGCGATCACGGTCGAGCTGCTGCTGCTCGAAACCACCGACGCCACGTAGCCTTCTCCGCTCCGGACGACCGTGCCGTCCTGGATGTCCTGGTACCGAACCATTCCGAGATCCCGAAGGATGCGCAAGATATCGCGCCGGTTAACCAGCACGCCCTCGTCGACGATGCACTGGATCTGGTTCTTCTGCTCGCGGTCGTTCATGCGGCTCGTTTCCCATCTCCTGCGGTCGCCCCGCTCCCCGGACACCGCCTACCCCTCGGGGCGACGCTGGCGCCCAGTGCTCGGGGGCCGATCTGCCGGCCCTGCCTGGATTCTGGTTGACCCGAGAACCCGCCCCGTTCAAGGATTATAGCATCGGTCCCGGCACCGGGACGGCACCAGATCCTTAACTTGTATAAAGGCAAGAACGGCCCTGTGGCCCCATTTCTTGTCCGGGAATTAGCCATCCTTTAACCGGATCCGGTCTGCATGCCGGCGATATTTTCTTCAGCGCCCACGATCCGTGGGTCGTGGCGAGGAGGAAAGGATGCGCGGTTCGCAAGCGATGGCACAAAAGGGCCAGACGCATGCGGCCAGTCGAGCCACGCCTTCCGCGAGCCAGCTTCCAGCCTTGCCGCCCGGCCTTCATGCGCGCACGGCTTCGCGCTCGAGTTCGCCCCTGGGGAGCGATGTCTTCCATCGCTCGGTGGCCGCTCCGTCTTTGGGAGTCGGCGCGACCCTGGCGTCGGCCCCGGTCGCGCAGAGCAGCGGTCAGACCTGTGGCGGTGCCTCGACGCTTCCAGCGGCGGTGCCGGCCCTCGGGGAGATGAATTACTACCAGCAGCGCATCGCGGACTTCAAGAGGCGTCACCCGGATCTTCCGGTTCCGTCCTACTACACCCAGTACGCCAGCAAGTACATCGACCGGTTCACCTATGACATCGGTCCCCAGCTCTCGCCGGCCGGGCAGGCCTGGGTTGCCAGGGCCCGCAAGAATCTCCAGGTCGCGATCGAGAAGAAGCGAGCCGCCGACCCGGCGGCGTTCGATCGGCTCGAGTGCAATGACGCGGCCTTCCTGAAGTTCGCCTACAGCACGCACCCCGCGGCCTACCTCGACGCGGGACTGGCCAAGCTGCCGATGAGCGATCTGATCAAGATCGGCGCTGGTCCCGATATCAAGGACCTCCTCAGCCCGGCAGGGCTCGAGCAGGTCGAGGTCACCGCCGTCCAGGTGGCAGAGAGCAAGGCCGACGATTTCGGGGCCGAGATCGCCCGAGATGGCCGGCAGCTCGTCGCGTCCGCCGAGGGCGCCTGGTAGAGGTCTTTCGGTTTGAAGGGAGCGGGCCTCGAATCGAGCCCGTGAACCGAGAAGGTGGCGGTCCTGCCGACGGGACGTGCTATCAGATTCGCTCGAAGATCGCCGTGATGCCCTGGCCGCCACCGATGCAGAGGGAGGCGAGGCCGTAACGGCCACCGATCCGCGACAACTCCTCGATCACCGTGAGAGCCAGCCGGGTGCCCGACGCCGCCAGCGGATGGCCCAGGGCGACCGCGCCGCCGTTGGGGTTGAGGCGAACGGGATCCAGGCCGAGCGCCCGGGCGACCGAGAGCGCCTGGGCTGCGAAGGCCTCGTTCACCTCGATGACGTCCATCTGGTCGAGAGTCAGGCCGGCGCGCTTGAGCGCCTTCTGCGTGGCCGGAACCGGTCCGACGCCC
>JAJYIO010000184.1 GCA_021790035.1 bacterium
TCAACCCCTTCACCCAGGTGGACATGAGCAACACCCGCCAGGCGGGTGGGACGGGCCTGGGACTCAGCATCTGCAAGGCCCTGGTCGAGGCGCACGGGGGCGAGATCGGTGTCACCAGCCAGGAGGCGCACGGAGCGATCTTCTGGTTTACGCTCCCGCTGGGCCCATTTTCAGACTAGTCGGCCGCCGGGAGAGGCACCTGCGGCACGGGCCTGGTCTGGCCTTGCGGCGCCTGTCCAGCCGAACCCTGACTCTGGGCCGGAGGGACTGGCGCGTTGTGGGGGACCGCCCCGTCCAGACTGGCAGGGTCGGTCGATGCCTTCAGGTTGCCCTGGGCCCCGAGGAACACGGTGATGGCGGCATCGTCGGCCACGTTGACGGCCGTGGCGCAGCCCGACAGCATCATGGCGGCGCCGACGAACAAAGCCAGCTTCCTCATCTCCTGCGCATCCTCCCCGGCTACGAGCCTTAACCTGTCTATCGCCATCTCTTGGCAAGAACTTGCCCGGGCGAGAGAAGCGGCCGGTTCGAGTGCGGGGTCGCGCCGCACGCCGGGGGGAGCGAGGAGGCGCTGGCGGCCGGGCCCCGGAAGCTTGCTACTTCGCCAGGTTGCCGAGCTCGCCGAAGAGCAGGTCATGGGCCTGCGTCCGAGGGAAGCGCTGGCCGTTCTTCCCGCCGAGGAGCACGTGGTAGACCACGGGAAGGACCAGCAAGAGGAGCAGGAAGGAGAAGCTGAAGCCGCCGATGACGGCAATCGCCAGCGGCTGCTGCATCTGGGCGCCAGCCCCCATTCCGAGGGCCAGCGGCAGGAGCGCGAGGACCGCCGCCAGCGTCGTCATGGCGATGGGACGCATGCGCACCTGGCCGGCCCGTATGAGCGCAGCCTCGAGCGAGAGGCCTCGCGCCCGGAAGTCGTCGACATAGTGCAGGAAGAAGATCGCGTTCTCGGCCACGATGCCCACGATCATCACCATCCCCATCAACGAAGAGATGTTGAGCGGGGTGCTCGTGATCTTGAGCAGCAAGAGCACGCCAAAGAGGGACAGCACGTCGACCACGAAGACCGACACGGGAATCCGGAAGGAGCCAAACTCGAAGAGCAGCACCAGGAAGACCAGCACGAGCGCCGTGACCAGCACGGCAAGCAGGCCCTGGAAGGACTTCTGCTGCTCCTGGTAGATGCCGCCGTACTCGAGGTAGACCCCCGATGGCAGGCGCAGGTTCTCGGAAAGATCCCTCTTGATGCTGGCCATGCCGCGCCCGAGGCTGACGCCCTCGAGGCGGGCCGTGACCGCGACCATCGGCTTGAAGTTCTCGGCATCGAGCTCGTCCGAGCCCGGATCCCGCGTGATGGTGGCGATATCCTTGAGCGCCACCGTCTGCGAGCCGACCGGAATGCGCAGGTCGCCCAGTGACGCGACGTCGTACTGGCTGGCCCCGGGCAGTTGCACGCGGAGGCCGATCTGCTTCTGGCCCGAGATCATGGTGGTGGCGACGGTGCCGTTGATGCTCGTCTCGAGGACGTCCTGCACGTCCTGGGCCGACAGGCCATAGCGCCCCGCCAGCAGCGGATCGACGCGGACGCGGATGGTGGGGCCGGCGACGGTGATCCCGTTGAAGACATCCACCACGCCCTTGATGTTGCCGATCCGGTTGGCGACCTGCTGGGCCACATGCTCGATGGTCGGCACGTTGTCGCCGAAGACCTTGATCTCGACGGGCTGGGGCACCGAGGTGAGATCGCCGATCAGATCCTCCATCCGCTGGGCGAAGTCGACGTCCAGGCTGGGAAGCTGCCGGTGGATCTTGACGCGGACGTCGTGAATCACGGCGTCGATGCCCTCGCGGGGGAAGGGCTTGAGCTTGACCAGGAAATCCCCCTGGTTGGCCTCGGTGACGCCACCGCCGAGTTGCAGGCCCGTGCGGCGGGAGTAGGACTGCACCGCCGGTTCGGCCTGAAGGATGCGCTCGATCTGGCGCAAGAGCCGGTCGGACTCGGCCAGCGAGGTGCCGGGCGGGGTCTGGTAGTCGATGACGAAGCCCCCCTCGTCCATGTGCGGGAGGAAGCCGCTGCCCAGCGACCGGTAGAGGCCGAAGGCTCCGATGCCCATCACCGGGAGCAAGATCGCCAGGACCCACGGGCGTGGGATCAGTGCGTGCATGAGACGCCGGTAAAGCCCGTTGAGCCCCGTATCGGAGGGCCCGGAAGCGTCCGGGGACGGATGCGGGTGAGCGGGATCGACCCCGAGATCTCCGCCGACAGGTAGCGTCCGGCGAGGATCGGGATGACGCCGATGGCAACGAGCAGCGAGACGAACAAGGCGATCGCCATCGTGAGTGACAGCGAGCGGAAGAAGGCGCCCGTCACGCCCGACAGGAAGGCCAGCGGCACGAACACCACGAGGCTGGTCATGCTCGATCCGACGAACGCCCAGATGATCTCCTTGAGGGAGCGATCGACGGCCGCGCTCGGGTGCGGAGCGCCGAGCTCGAGGTGGCGCGCGATGTTCTCGACCATGACGATGGCGTCGTCGAGGATCAGCCCGATGCTCGCCGCGATGCCGCCCAGCGTCATGATGTTGAAGCTCATGCCGAGCAAGCGCATGGCCAGGACCGTGATGGAGACCGTCACGGGCACGGTGGCCGCCGCCAGGAGCGTCAGCTTGGCCTTGCGGAGGAACAGGTAGAGCACGATGACGCCGAGGACGACGCCGATGAGGATGCTGTCTCGCACGCTCGCGGCGGCCTCGGTGATGAGGTCGGCCTGGTTGTAGTACTCGTGGATCATCACCCCGGGCGGGAGATGGCTCTTGAACCTGGCCAGGGCCTGGCGAATCGCGGCTGCGATGTCGACGGTGTTGCTGCCAGGCTGCTGGTAGATGTTGACCAGGACCGCGTCGCGGCCATCCGCCGTGACGCGGATCCACTGCGGGGTGACGCTTGGCTCGATGCGTGCGACATCGCGGAGAAAGACCGGCTGGCCATCAAGATCGGCGACGACCGTGTCGCCGACCTGCGAGATCGAGCTGTAGCGACCGTCCGTCTCGAGCAGGTCGAGCTGGTAGTCGGATTCGATCTTGCCGGCGGCCTCGAGGATGTTGGCCGAGGCCAGCGCGGCGGTCACCTGCTGCAGCGTGACGTGGCGAGCCGCCAGGCGATCGGGAAGGATGTGGATGCCGATCTCGCCGTTCTCGCCGCCCATGATCTTGATCTGCGAGACCCCGGGCACGCGTGAGAAGACCGGCCGCAGCGTGAATCGCGCCATGTCGCGCAGCTGAACCGGCGAGAGGGTCTTGGAGGTCAGGCTGTAGCCGATCACCGAGACGATCGACGGATCCATGCGGCGAACCTGGATCTGGGTGTCGGGCGGGAGCTGGGACCGCACCGAGTTGACCGCCGCCTGCGCGAGCAGCAGGGCCTCCAGCATGTTGGTGTGCCAGCTGAAGTTCAGATCGACATCGCAGGAGCCCCGGCTGGTGACGGTACGCACGACCCGCACGCCCGGCAGGCCGGCCACGGCCTCGGACACCGGTCGCGTGACCAGCACGTTGGTCGTGGATGCCGGCAGATCCCCCGCGTCCACGTTGATCACGACCCGGGGGAATGTGATGGAGGGCAGGAGAGACACCGGCAGCGAGAAGCCCGACGCGATGCCTGCCACGGTCAGCAGGATGACCAGAAAGAGCACGGCCTTGCGCTTGCGCAACAAGAAGGAGTAAAGGCCGCTGGCGGGCCGCTGGAAGGCGTCGATCCGGGTGGTGGCCACGATTACCTGCCCGACGGCGAAGCCGCCGTCACCGTGATGGGAGCGCCATCTGAGAGCTCGTACGATCCGGTAGTCACCACCTCCTGTCCGGGCGCCAGGTTGCCGGTCAGTGCCACGAGATCGCCGTACCGGCCGCGCGGCCGGACGCTCACCGCCATGGCCTTGCCGCCCGAGACGCGGTAGACCTTGTCGCCATCGTCCCGGTGGACCAGGGCGGAGGATGGCACGACCAGGCTGTCCTCCTGGCCCACGGTGATGTCGGCGACCAGGAACCTCCCGATGCCGAGGAACGCCGGCGAAGAAGGAAGCGCGGCGTCGGCCTCGCCGAGCTGGGTCTTCGGGTCGAGGGTCGCTGCGACCCGGGTGATGCGGGCCTCGAAGGAGCCCCTGGAACCCGGGGCGTGCAGGACCACGTCCTGGCCGGTCTGCACGCGGGCGAGATCCTGGGGCTCGATCTGGAGGCGGGCCATCAGGAAGCGGGGATCGGCGATTGTCACCAGGTCCGCACCCGGCGTCGTCACCTGCCCCACGGTCGCTGATACGCGGACGACCACCCCCGACATCGGAGCGCACAGGTGGGTGTTGGCCTCCATCTGCGACAGCGCGGCCTTGGCGGCGCGTTCCTGCGCAGCGGCAAGCTGGTACTGGGTCTGCGCCTGGTCGGCATTGACCCTGGGCTCGACGCCCCCCCGGACCAGAGCCTCCTCGCGCAGCATGGTGCTCCGGGCCGAGGCCAGCTCGATGACGGACTGCTGGTACGCGGCCTTGGCCTGCGGATCCTCGGCGAGCTGGACGAGGAGCTGGCCGCGCCGGACCGTGTCGCCCACCCGGACGCTCACGGCCATGATGCTCTGGGCCTCGGTCGAGGCCACGTGGCTGACGTGCCGCGGATCGGCGACGATGATCGCCTGGGCCTGGATCCGCTTGGGCTCGAGATGACGCGCCACCACGGCGCCCTGCACCTGGGCGGGCGGCTGGGCGTCCGCGTCGTCGCTCGCCCGGGTGGCGTGGTGGCAACCCGCCAGCACCAGGCTGACCGCGCCGACCACCAGGGCCAGGGCGCCCGGACGCATCACGGCCGCAGGGAACCGCGGCGCATGACCGTCGAGCGATCCGGGGCTCGACCGGTCCGGACGAAAAGGGGAGGGGGCGTATCTGGACATTGGCTTCATTGCAACGGGGCTCCCACGTCCCAGGCGAGACGGTAACGCGCTAGTTCGACGTCGATGCGGGCCGACGCAAGATCGGCTGCCGCCCTGATGGCGGCTTGTTCCGTCCGCAGTACCTCGATGAGCGGAACGGAGCCTTGCTGATAACCGAATCGGGACATCGAGAGTTCTTCATGCGCCAGCAGGACCCGCCGAGCCGCCAGGCGAGCCTGGTCGGCGGCGGAGCTCTCGGCGATGTGGTCGTCCGCCACCTCGAGATCGAGGCTGCGCAAGACATCCGCCAGGTTGGAGCGGCACACGGCCTCACCCTGCACGGCCTCCTCGACGCGAGCGGCGCCCGCTCCCCCCGAGTACACCGGGATGGTGAGCCCGATGCCGGCCGACCAGCCCGCCTGCGAGGCCAGGCCGGCCGGCGGTCCATTGGCATCCCAGCCGCCCACCAGATCCGGTCCGATGGCCGGCCAGTGCCGGGCCGCCCGTGCCGAGGCCACGCTGTCCGCAGCGGCTCGCACCTGCGCCTGGGCCGCCTCGACCTCGGGCCGGCGCGTCCTCGCCAAAACCGCGAGATCCCCCGTGGCGAGCGGCAGCTCGGGCGGCAGGGCGAGTGGGTCCTGGACCGGAGCGCCCAGGAGGCTCTCGAGTTGCCTGGATGCGGACTCGAAATCTGCTCGCTTGATGCTGACCGCGGCCTCCTGCTGGGCGACCGCGAACCTGGCTCGATCGACATCGAGCCGGGAACCGACGCCCTGGCTGTAGCGCTTGCGAGCTGCCGCTGCCTCGTCCTGGAACGTCTCGAGGCCCGATTGCTCGACGGCCAGGGCCTGCTGCGCCTGGAGGACCCCGAAGAACGCCGCCAGGGTCATCCGGTCGACGCCTCGGGCGGCCTGCTCCAGATTGAACCGGGCGCCTGCGAGCTTGGCCTTGGCGGACCGGTATGCGGCATCGCGGGCGGGATCGAAGAGCGGAATGTGGATTGCCGCCTGCAGCGTGTATTCGTCGGGTCCGTTGTTGGCGACGAAACGCCCGCCATCGGTGTGCTCGTAGCCCAGCGGCAGCCCGATCGTCGGCCGCCATGCGGCGGCATGC
>JAJYIO010000185.1 GCA_021790035.1 bacterium
GGAGCCCGATGCTGGCCCGGGTGACGGCGGCCCAGTCCGCCCGAAAGGCCACCTGCCCGTTCGTAACCTGGGCGCCCTCGTAACCGAGATTGGCGACCTCGCGAGCCGCCAGGGCCTCGAGGCCGAAAGCCGTGGGCACGAGAAGATCGAGTGCTTGCATCCCAGCATCCTACCCGGAGGACGGCTCGGGCGGTCGAGAGAACGCACGGACACGGCCCCCTGTCAGACCGGAGCGGCCTCCCAAACTACGCCGCGGCCTGGGCCGGCGGCGGATCGTAAACACCAGAGCAGTTGACCACATCGTTGAGGATGGCGGCCGCGTTTTTGCCCAAATTTGGCGTCATTCGCTCCTCGAGGGCGTCGCCAAGCTTCCAGGTGATGAGCGAAATGCCCTCATCCTCGGCGTAGGAGGCCGCATTCTGCCCCTCGATCACCGCGACGGATGCGGTCCCGGCCACGGCGCCGCGAACCTCGTGCAGGATGATGCCGGGCACGTCGCTTCCCATCGAGATCCAGCCGGCCGTCTCGCCAACCGACAGGATACCCGCGGCCATCTCGATGCTGGCCCCCGCGGTGAAGGGAGCTGCCAGGACGGCGGCCGCCTCGACGATGACCGAACCGACGAACATGGTGCCGGTCACGCTGCCGACCCCGTCGATCGTGCCGTCGAGCGGATCGCTCTTGATGGCGTCGACGATGCTCTTGGCGCTCTCGATGGGGTGAAGCAAGGGAAACATCATGTTCTTCACCATCGTCGACAGCGCGGTCAGCGGATGCTCGATCACGCTGGCGGTGTCTTCCGCGACCTGCTCCAGCATGGCCTTGTTGGTCGTGGCCAGGTTTTGCAGCACGCCCGCGTTCTGCGCCTGCATCGGCATCACGCGCAGCGGAGTGCGCATCGCCACGCGACGACTGTCGTTGGTGGTGCGGAGGTTCAAGCCGTTCCTATCTCTTCCTGTGACCCCGGGACAGGCCCGGGTCTTCTCCTTATCGAGCAGCACCACGCCCGAACCAGTTAAGGCATTGTTAACTCGAGGAAGAAAATAATTAAAATCTAAGTCTTTTCAGCCGAGCGGGTACACGGCAAGCAGCGTCGCCAGGGGCTCGCTGCCAAGAGCCCGTATCGGAAGAGGTGCAGTTGGACACGCTGGAGGTCGTCTTGGCCGCATCGTCGAGTTGCGTCGTCGGCGCCGGGGGAACCTGGCTGGTGATGTGGGCCCGGACCAGCGCTTTGACCGAGCGCCTGGCGGGGAAAGAGGCGCAGCTGGCTGACCTGCGCCGGACCCTCGATGCGCGGGATGCCAGGGTGGACGCCCTCCTCAAGCTCCAGGAGGGAGCGCAAGGCGACGCCGATTCGCGCCAGCAAGCCATCGGCGAGCTCGTCAAGCCGCTATCGGAGTCCCTGGCCAGGGTCGAGGGCCAGGTAGCGGCGATCGAGAAGGAGCGCATCGCCAGCTTTGCCACGCTCAAGGTCCAGATCGAGACGCTTGCCGGGTCCGAGCAGCAGCTCCGGGACGAGACGGCCAAGCTGGCAAGGGCCTTGCGCTCGCCCCACGTGCGAGGACGCTGGGGCGAGGTCCAGCTTCGCCGGGTCGTCGAGCTGGCCGGGATGGTCGAGTACTGCGACTTCGAACAGCAACCGACCGTCGATGGCGACCAGGGACGGCAGAGGCCTGACCTGATCGTACGGCTGCCCGGCAAGCGCAATGTCGTGATCGACGCCAAGACCCCTCTGGAAGCCTACCTCGGCGCCGTCGAGGCCCAGGACGATCAGACGCGCCAGGCCCAGCTCAAGGAGCACGCCCGCCAGGTGAGGGCCCACCTCCAGCAACTCGGATCCAGGACCTACTGGGACCAGTTCCAGCCGACGCCCGAGTTCGCGGTGCTCTTCCTTCCGGGAGAGGCCCTCTTCAGCGCCGCCCTCGAGCAGGATCCCGCGCTCATCGAGTTCGGAGTCGATCAGAAGGTCCTGGTGGCGACCCCCACCACTCTCATTGCCCTGCTCAAGGCCGTTGCGTATGGCTGGCGCGAGGATAGGATCGCCGACAACGCCAGGACCATCAGTGCGCTGGGCAAGCAAATGTACGACCGCATCAAGGTGCTGGCGGAGCACCTGGAGGACGTCCGCAAGGGCCTCACGAGAGCGGTTGATTCCTTCAACAAGGCGGTCGGCTCCCTCGATACGCGGATCCTCCCGACCGCCCGGCGCTTCCGGGAACTCGGAGCTGCGGCCGGAGACGACATCGCCGACGTCGAAGTCATCGAGAGCCCCCCCCGAAGCCTCGAGGCCGTGCGCGATCCAGACCGATAGGACGAGCGAACCCATTCCGGCGGCCAGGTTTGCGCACGCCCGCCCGGTTCGGCCATAATGGCCGGCAATGCCCGGTTTCCAGGAGGAACGGTCCATGCAGCCAGCAGAGGTCCTGCCGGCCGAGAAAGAGAAGCGGTTCTTTTCGGCGCTCGAGCGCATGTTCGTCGGAGAGGCCGTCGACGGCGACTCCGGGTTCATCAACCTGCTGGCGCTGAAGCATCGATATTTCGATACCGGCGTCTTGCCGCGGCTCCGGGCCCTGATCCAGGAGGCCACCGAGCCGTTCTTCGAGTTCAAGGAGGAGCTGTTCGACCACCTGTACACCTTCTTCGGGCGCTATTTCGCCGAGAACGGGTCGGTCTACCTCCGCCACACCCCACTCTTCCAGAACCTCTACGATCGGGTTTACACAGCAGACGAGGACGTCACGCTGTTCTGGAAGACCCACATGCTCTACTACGTGAAGAGCGATCGCCTCTTCCAGAGCATGACGGTCGAGATCGAAGGCCTTCGCTGCCATTTCGATGCTTCGACCCTGGAGCACCGCAGATCGACCGAGAAGCGCGGCCTCTTCTACGCCTTCGATCACGCCGAAGACGACGGGAGGCTGGTCCTGCTCGTGACCTGCTCGGAACACGGGCGCAAGAACAAGTTATCGGATCTGGCGGCGACGATCCGCGCCACGGGGATCGCCGTGAGCGAAAGCATCCTGGCTCGCGCCGTGCGAACCTTCGAGAAGCAGGCCGAGGTCGATTACTACATCGCCAAGGATGCGGCGGCCTTCCTGCGGGAACAGTTCGATCTCTGGTTTTACCGGTACGTCTTCGGCACCGAGTCCAGCTGGGAGACCGGGCGACTCCAGCGCCTTCACGCGCTCCGGCGAGTGGCCGTGGCGATCATCGATTTCATCAGCCAGTTCGAAGCCGAGCTGGCAAGGATGTGGATCAAGCCCAAGTTCGTTCGCGGATCGCACTACGTCGTGACCCTCGATCGCCTGGCCCTCCGCGACCCGACCTTGCCGGGTCGACTGACCGCATCATCCGGCTGGCCGGATCAAGTCGAGGAGTGGTATGCCCTGGGGATCGTACCTCGCGGGATCGCCGCCTCCGCGCTCGCCGAAAAGACGCTGGCCGATGCCAGCGCATCCCACCTTCCGGTCGACACCCGGTACTTCCCCGACCTCGAGGCCGACCTCGTGGCACGGTTCGGGGCCCTGGACGACGAACTCGATGGCTGGCTGGCTCGTAGCGATAATTTCCAGGCCCTGCTTGGCTTGAGTCGCAAGTTCCGGGGCATGGTCCAGACGTGCTACATCGATCCGCCCTACAACACGGACAAGGATTCGTTCAGCTACCTGGACAGCTTCAACTCGTCCGCATGGCTGACGTTGATGGACAACCGGCTCGATCTCGCCCGGCAAATGCTGCGACTCGATGCCACGGTATACGTACAGGTGGACATCAACGAGACCGCCACCTTGAAGCTCCTTCTGGATCGCCATTTCGGCAAGGCGAACCTGTTAAACGAGATCATATGGCGTATCGGCTGGGTATCCGGTCACAAGACCCGAGGAAAGCGGTTCGTACGCAACCACGACACGATATGGGCCTATTCCATGGGCCAGGACTACGCCTTCGACAAGGATCCGCTGGCCATACGCAAGGGAAGGCTCGATCTCTCGGTGGACGACGAGAAGGTGCTGGCCGATCTGATATCCCGGGGAGCGGGCGGCCGCGTCAAGGCCTTCAAGGTGATGGCCGAGAGGTCCGACGGGACCTTGTTACGCTTCCCGCTCAAGATCCGGGAATCTGCGCTCGACAGCGACCGGGATGACGAGCCTGACGACACCGAGACCGATGTCGGAATCCGACCCTATGCGCTGGAGGATACCTGGAACTCCAGCGAGTGGGACGAACTCAACAGCATCAAGATCATGAGCTTCGCAGGGGAGAAGCTCGCCGACGCTCCGGGCCAGAACTCCACGCAGAAGCCCGAGGCGATGGTCGCACGGATCCTCTCGGCCAGCAGTCATCCGGGTGATCTCGTGGTCGACTTCTTCGCCGGAACCGGGACGACGCTTGCCACGGCGCAGAAGCTTGGCCGCAAGTGGATCGGCGTCGAGCAGGGCGAGATGGCCTTCAGCAAGGCTCTGGATCGGATGAAGACCGTCCTGGCCGCCCGGAGTATCGAGGGCGCGAGCCGCCTCGGCAAGAAATTCCACGAGCCTTGCGGCATCTCGCAATCCGTCGGATGGAAGGGCGGCGGCTTCTTCAAGTACTTCGAGGTCGAGCAGTACGAGGATGTCCTGCGGAGGGCGCGGTTCGCCGATGGCCCCCCGCTTGCCGACCCGCCGAGCGATCCCTTCGGCGCCTACGTGTTCATGGCCGATACCAAGCTCCTCGAGGGGCTCGATGCAGGAACCGGGAAGGCCGACTTCGCGAGGCTCTATCCGGACGTCGACGTGGCCGAGAGCCTCTCGTGGCTTCTGGGCAAGCGCTTGTCAGGCGTGAGACCGGATCGCGTGGATTTCGCGGACGGAACCTCCCTCTCGCCCGGGGAGCTCGACCTGCGCCTCGTGAAGCCACTCCTCTGGTGGCGGTAGAACCTCTTGGGGCTGGATGATACCGTGTCGACCGCCACCCTGGCCGAGGTGGTAGCCGACCTCGAATTCGCCGATCTCCCCGACGCCTGGCGATCGCTCGACCTCGAGAGTTTCTCGGGGACCAGGCGCCTCTACGACTACCAGCAGAGGGCGCTGGAGGCGGCGACGAAGGCCCTGTGGAAGTACTTTGCAGCCTACGACGGCACGAGCGCGAGATTCGATGCGACCGCCGCCCGGCGACGGATGATCGAGGAATACCGAACCGGCGGTGTCCGGACAGAAGAGGCAGACATCGAGCTGCAGCGGGACCTGGCGGATCTCGTCGGTGAATTTCTCCCGGTAACCGGCACGAAGCTGCCGTTTTCTTCCATCTGCAACCGGGCCGGCTTCTGGATGGCCACGGGCAGCGGCAAGACGCTGCTAATCGTCAAGATGGTGGAGATCCTGGCAAAGCTCATCCGTCGCAGCGCGATCCCACCGCGGGATATTCTCATTCTCTGCAGTCGGGACGATCTCCTGGCCCAGCTCCGCGCCTGCATCGCCGATTACAATGCCGCACATCTTGATCTCTTCCTCGAGATCCGGGATCTGCGGGAGTATCCCGAGGTGCGCCGCCACCGTCCCTCGCTGATGGACCCGATGGCGGTCCAGGTCTTCATGTACCGTTCCGACAACCTGGGCGAGCAGCAGAAGGAACGTATCATCGATTTTCGAAACTACGACTCAGGCGGCAACTGGTACCTGCTGGTCGACGAGGCGCACAAGGGCAGCAAGGACGCCTCCAGGCCGCAGCAGATCCTCAACATTCTGGCAAGGAGCGGATTTCTTTTCAATTTCTCCGCCACCTTTACCGAGAGCGCCGATGTCTTGACGACGGTCGCCAACTTCAACCTGGCGGAGTACACCCGTGCGGGTTTTGGCAAGCGTATCTGCGTATTGAAGCGTAACGTCGCGGGATTTTCGGGCCAGGACTGGGATGATCGGGTCAAGCAGATCGTCGTGGCCAAGGCGCTGCTCCTCCTCACGTACGTCCGCAAGAAGGCTGACCAGTTGCCCAGCGGGTTCTATCATCGGC
>JAJYIO010000186.1:0-423 GCA_021790035.1 bacterium
CGCCCCCACGGCGCCGTTCAGGACCAGGGCCGCAAGGATGGCGACGCCCTGTCCCGTCTCGCCGAGAATGAAGGACAGGAGGCCCGCCCCCAACAGCAGCCACACGATGAAGCTGGATGCCTGGTCCGTGAGGACCTGAGCCAGGGTTCGGGGCGGGAGCGTCGGGGTGACGTTCGGCCCATCGAGCTCCAGACGGCGTGCCGCTTCGTCGATGGAGAGCCCGCCTGTCGGGCCCCTCTTGGGTGTCGCCGGGCTGTCGTTCATCGGGCTATCGATCCCAAGGCAATGGTCAGGTCTTCGTGGCCGATCGCCGCCTGGGCGATCGCTTCTTGCGCCCGGCGCCACGGACCTTGCTGTCGCGGCCGGGTAGCATCGGATGCCACCCGGCCGCATGGCCGCTCGTCGCGGAGGTCAGGGCGTCTC
>JAJYIO010000186.1:433-5976 GCA_021790035.1 bacterium
TCCGATCTGCCCGGAGCCGGCTGGGCCAGCGGAGCCCGGATCGTCAAGATCCCGTTCTTGAAGTTCGCCTTGGCCTGATCCTCGACGACCCGCTCGGGCAGGTGAACGGCCCGGTGGAAGGTCCCGAACTCCCGCTCGGAGCGATAGAAGTGGTCCTCGCGGATCTCGGATTCCTTCTTGGTCTCGCCCTCGATGATCACGCGCTCCGCGGTGACCTCGACGTTCACGTCCTTGGCCTCCAATCCCGGCAGCTCGACGTTGATGACGGCTTCCTTGTCCGTCGTGAAGACCTCCACCTTGGGCAGGAACATCGTGGGTCCTTCCTCGATCATCCCGGGACGGCCCACGATCTCGTTGAAGAGACGATCCATCTGCTGGCGCATCCGCTCCAGCTCCGGCAATGGCTGCCAACGCATGAGTGACATGAAGACGCTCCTTTCTGCTGCACAGCACCGACCCCGGTGCCGCGTCATCCGAAGACCTGACCGGCCCGCCCCGGGGCATCGCGGGACGATCCGGCGCCAGGTCCCATGGGCTCTTGTCCCGACTACTTGTGTCGGGTCTGTTGGTGAAAATGCTCGAGTGCCTTGATCAGCTCGTTCTGGACGCGCCCCTCGAGCAGGTCCTCGAGCGAGAGCATGCCGACCACCCGCCCCTGATCCACCACGACCAGTCTCCTGACCTTGTTCTCAAGCATCGTCTCGATGGCAAACTCGACCGAAGCATCCGGGCTGACCGTGATCGGCTTGGGGGTCATGACCTCCTTGACGGGCCGATCCACCGATCGCTTGGCCACCGCGCGGACGGCGATGTCGCGATCGGTTACGATGCCGACCAGCCTGCCGTCATCGGCCACCGGAACGACTCCGACGTTCTCCCGGTTCATCGTCTCGGCGACGTCCGGCAAGGTCGTCACGGAGGCGACCTGGACGACCTTCTTGCTCATGATTTCGTTGACCTTCATGGGGGCATCTCCTTCTTGTAGTCAGCGCCTACCGGTACGACCTGGTGTCGTGCTCGATGGAACAGTTACCGTCAGCGCGTTCGTCGATGCGCAGTTCGGTGATGACGCGATCCTTGGCCTGCGCCATGGCCGCCTGGTGCACCTTGCTGGCCGCATCGAAGATCTGCTCCAGGCTTCCCTCGAGGGTCGTGGCGAGCGCCCCGACCTCGTACTTGACTCCGCTATGCTTGATCGCCTCGATCGCCCGATCGACGACGGGCTTCATCGGGACTCCGGACACCGGAACGACCATGAGTTCAGCCAGTGGCACGAGTCTTCTCCTTCCTGGTGAGGGTGAATCATCGATCCTCGCAATCGAATCGATCGCATTCAGGCACCGACATGTGAGCGTTGAACGAAACGCCACCTGCCGAGTGGGGCTACGCAGCAGCTTGCCCGCAGCGGGGGGTAGTTTGCGGGGCCACGCCCCCTGCAAGTTACCGCCCCGAAGGGGAGTTTCTTGTGAGCGACGGCCGTCATCCTGGCCGGTGGTATGTCTTGCAGTCCGCATGGCCGTCGTGATTTCCGACGATGATGGCCTCGGCGGTGCAGCGGAACCGCTCGTTGTACTTGCAGCTCTCGGACTTGCAGCTACCCACCTGGGCGTGGAGGTCGGCGGCGCCAAAATGAGCCCCGCGGCGAGGCGTGAAGGTATCGCAACGCGGATGAACGGCAACCGCCGCCTGCCGGGGAGCCACGCTCACTTCCTCGTCGCCGACCTGGATGGCTGCCGCCCGGCACATGTTGGCCTCGTTGAAACCGCACTCGCTCACCTCGCAGAGCCGGACCAGCGGAATCCGCGTCATCGGGAACTTCCTTTCTGCTCTCGCCGCACGCCGAAATCGAACGCCTGATTGTTACACTATTTAATTAAGATTTCAATAGCAGCGCCCGGCATCTCGGGAGGGAGCCCGAAGGCCGCCTCCAGGTCCCGAAGACCGGCTCCCCTCGAGATTCCGACGGATCTCGCATCCGGCGGGGCCGGAACCTGCCTGCGGAGTTTTCCTAGTTGACAATACTTCTCAACTGCGGTAGATTGCTTTCAGCGTGTTGAGAATATCTATCAATTAGGAGTCCCCTAGAGTGGTCGCCCCCTTGAGTCAGCTCCAACCCGGTCAACGCGGCCGGATCACTCGAGTCGGGGGTGCGTCGAGCGTGCGGCGGCGGATGCTCGACCTGGGGCTGGTCCCAGGAACCGAGATCGCTGCCATCCACGCCGCACCGCTGCGCGATCCGGTGGCGTTCCTGATACGTGGCTATCACCTGGCCATGCGTCGCCGGGACGCCGAGGCCATCGCCGTTGAGCTGCTGTGATTCTGCGGCAAGCCCGTCGCCGCTCCGGATCGAGGGCACTGCGACGGTCGCCCTGGCAGGCAATCCCAACGTAGGCAAGAGCACCCTCTTCAACGCCCTGACCGGCCTGCATCAGCACGTCGGCAACTGGAGCGGAAAGACGGTCGAGCGCAAGGAAGGCACCTGCAGCATCGGGGACCTCACGATCCGCCTCGTCGATCTGCCCGGTACTCACAGCCTCAGCGCCCTCTCCCCCGAGGAGCTGGTCGCCCGCGAGTTCATCGCCCTCGAATCTCCTGACGTCGTGATCTCGGTCGTCGACGCCTCCAACCTCGAGCGCAACCTCTACCTCACGCTGCAGCTCCTCGAGCTCACGGACCGCGTGATCGTCGCGCTCAACATGATCGACCTCGCCGAGCGCAAGGGGTTGGTCATCGACGTCCGGGAGCTCGAAAGGCGCCTCGGAGTCCCGGTCGTACCGCTCGTCGCCGAGCGCAGGGACGGTCCCGCGGACGTGCTGGCGGCCATCGGGCGGGTGCTGCAAAGAGGCGAGCTTGCAGCGCCCCCCCGTGCGGGCCTGCCGGTGGCGGTGGCCGAGGCCGTGGGCCGAATCGCGTCCACGCTTCCGGAGCGTCCAGCGGGCTTCGATTCAGCCTGGTTCGCCCGCAAGCTGCTCGAGGGCGACAGCGCGATCCTCGAGGTCGCCGGCCGCACGCCAGCGCTGGGAGCAGCCCACGACCTGGCCCGTGAACTGCGGGCGGATCCGCATCTGGCCGATGCCGAGGCCGAGGTGATATCGGCGCAGTACGAGCTCCTCTCGACGCTCCTGGATGGCGTCGTGCGCAAGGGAACGGGCCGGCTAGACTGGTCGGATGCCCTGGACCGCGTCGTCCTTCATCGCTACTGGGGCTACCCGATCCTCATCGGGGTGTTCGCGCTCATGTTCTGGGCCACCTTCTCGCTGGGAGCCGGGACGCCGATATCGAATGCCTTGACCCGCCTCCTGGACGAGGTGGGCGGAGGCTTGCAACTTGCCCTGGTCCGGGCCGGGGCGCCCGACCTCCTGGTGAACTTCATCGTCGCGGGGCTCTGGGCGGGCTTCGAGACGGTGGTAGGCTTCTTCCCGCTGATCGCGGTGTTCTTCACCGCCTTCGCGCTGCTGGAGGATTCTGGTTACCTGGCGAGGGCGGCCTACCTGGTCGACCGGTTCATGTCGGCGATCGGGCTGCACGGGCGGAGTTTCCTGCCGCTCTTGATGGGCTTCGGTTGCAACGTCCCGGCCGTCATGTCGGCAAGGGGTATCGACAACCCGGGCGACCGCCTGCTGACCATCCTCGTCAATCCCTTGATGCTCTGCCAGGCTCGCCTCGTCGTGTTCGTGTTCTTCGCCGCCACCTTCTTCTCGGGATGGCGGGCAGCCGTCGTGATGCTGTCCCTGTATGGCTTGAGCGCCCTCTTGGTGGTCCTGATGAGCGCCCTGCTCAAGCGCACGCTTTTCCAGTCCGAGCCCGCGCCCTTCCTCCTCGAGCTACCGCCCTACCACCTGCCCGTCTGGCGCAACGTGGCGACGCACGCCTGGCGGTCGACGCGCATGTTCATTCGCCGCGCCGGGGGGCAGATCACCGTCATGACCGCCGCCATCTGGCTGTTCACCCATCTACCGCTCGGCCCGGTGGATGAGTCCTTCGCGGGCAGGCTCGGACACCTGCTCGCGCCGCTTGGCCGGTCGATGGGCCTGGACTGGCGCTTGCTGGTCAGCCTGATAGCTGGCTTCCTGGCCAAGGAAGGCGTCCTAGCCTCCCTGGCGGTGCTCTATGGCGTGGGCCCGCACGGCCTGGCGGGCGCCCTCCGGCATGCCGTCAGTCCGCTGGCCGCTTACGCGTTCATGGTCGTGAGCCTGGTCTACATTCCCTGCTTCTCGACCCTGGTGGTCATCCGGCGCGAGACCTTGAGCTGGCGGTGGACCGCGTTTGCCTCCCTGTATGGACTGGTCCTGGCCTTCGTGCTGGGAACCGGCATCTTCCAGATCGGCCGCCTGCTGGGGCTCGGGTGATGCTGCGCGATCTGCTGGAGGTCCTTGCCGAGGGAAACGGTCAGTCCGGAGCCCACATCCGTTCTCGCCTCGGAATCGGCCGCGACCTCTACGACCAGCTCCTGGCGCAACTGGTACGCCTCGGATTCGTCGAGAAGGAGTCCCTGGCTTCGCCGCCCGGGACCCTCTTCGGGTCGGGGGGATGCACCCGCACGCCTTCCGGCGGCCGGCCCCCTGGCTGCGCTGGTTGCCCCGTGCCCTGCGTGGACAATCCTGCCACCGGCGCGACGGGCGTGCGGATCACGGATCGCGGCCTGGCGTTCGTCCGGCGCGAGGGCGGCCCCGGACCGGCCTTGGCTCCCGACCTGCCGCAGCGGGTAGAGAAAGGCATGAGCCACCCACCGTCTGCGCCGACACCCTCGAATGAAACGCCACCTGCCGAGCGGGGCTACGTAGCAGCTTGCCCGCAGCGGGGGGTAGTTTGCGGGGGGCAAGGCCCCCTGCAAGTCCCTGCCCCGAAGGGGAGTTTCTTGTAAGCGGCATCCCGTTCACCACGCTCGCCGGCCTCGAGGATCTCGAGAGCGCGTTTGATGCGATGGCCTTCATTCCTTCTCCCAGCTGAATTGGTGGGCCATGCCGCCGTGTGCATGGTTAATGGGTCGCTCTGGCGTTCCTCCTTCATCCCGGCCTCGGGTCTTCGCTTGATGGTCACCCGTAACGGCCAGGCCTCGGAACGGTGTACGGCTTATGCCTCGTGGGCTCGATCGAATTCCTCGCGTGCCCGTTGAATCGCTGGCCGGTGCACATCGGCCCACGCGGCAAGAGCAAGAATGGGCTCGAGCAGAGTTCTGCCAAGCCCGGTCAGCTCGTAATCGACTCGCGGCGGGATGGTCGGATACATGGTTCGAGAAACCAGTCCATCGCGTTCCAAGCCCCGCAGGGTGAGCGTCAGCATCCGTTGCGACACTCCGTCGATGGCGCGCCGCAGTTCGCTGAAACGTCGCGGCCCGTCCCCGAGGAGAGCGATGATCAAAACACTCCACTTGTCGCCGATCCGGTTGAGAACCTCACGGATAGGGCAGTCGTGAGCAGGGAGTTCCGTGTTACCTGGTGACATCGATGTTCCTCCTTGCGCTCGGCCGCGGCGGTTCCTAGTATAATGCGAGTAACTAACAATTACCAAGCGCCAGAAAGGAACTAACGTGATGAATTCAG
>JAJYIO010000187.1 GCA_021790035.1 bacterium
GCACTGGCCGAGCTTCAGGCCGAGGGGCTGGTCACCGGCGTCGGCGGGGAATTCGACTTCGCCCAGCCCACCACCCGCCACATCGTATACGAGGGCCTGTCCGACTCCAGTCGCCAGGAGCTCCACGGCCGACTGGCGCAAATTCTCGAGAATCGCCTGGCCGCCGCAGATCCGGATCGCGCCCTGGTCCTGGCGCACCACCACCTCGCCTCGGCAGCCCCGGAGTCCGCCCTGCCGTATGCCCTGCCTGCGGTCGAGCGGGCTTTCGAGCTTCACGCCCACGGGCAAGTGCAGCACATCGCCTCGGCGGCCCTGGCCTTGCCAGCGGCCGGAATGCCCCGATGCCGGGCCGATGCGGGCCGGACCTCGGGGCCCTTGCCCATGGCCCCGGCCGATGCCAGGAGTCGCGCTCGCACGCTGCTTCTCCTGGGCGATGCGCAGCGGCTCCTCGGCCAGACGCAAGAGGCGCTGGCTGCCTTCGACGAGGCCGCCGACATCGCCCAGAGGTACGACCTGTCCGCTCAGGCGGCCCGAGCCCATCTCGGGGCGGGGCGATCGCTTCAGATCCGCGGGGAGCTTTCGGCCGCGGCCTCGCGAATACGCCAGGGCCTCGAACTGGCCGGCGACGATGCCCAGCTGACCTGCCGGGCCCTGTGCCAGCTGGGCCGCATCGCCTACTTCGCCTCGGACCTCGAAACCGCGACCGGCCATTACCAGAAGGCACTCGAGGTAGCCCGAGAGCACGGCCTGGTCGCCGCCACCGCCGAGACCCTCACCTTCATCGGCTTTGCCTACGTCGCCGGTCATCCCGATCGCATCGAGGAAGGGCTGGCACTCCTGCGGGAATCCTTGGCTCTGCGGACCGAGATCGGCGATCGCCTCGGCCTGCTCGATACCCAGATGATGCTGGGGAATGCTTTTCTGGCCCTCGGTTGGTATCCCGACGCGGCCGAGTGCTTCGGTCAGGCCCAGCAGCTGGCCTACCTGGCCGGCCACAAGGACGAGGAGGTCTTCGCCTACCTCAACCTCGCCATCGTGGCCCTCGAGCGGGGGGATTTCGCCGCCTGCGACGAGAATGCGCGCCTGGGAGAGCACGGCAGCGCGATCACCCATGACCGATACACCTCGGCCATCGCCCGGATCCTCCGGGCCATGGCCCACCTGTACCGGGGCCAGCTCACGGACGCCCTGGCCATGGCCAAAGACGCCAGCGAGCAGGCCAGCCAGATAGAGCACCGGTACCTCTCTACGGTCCTCGGGACCTACGAGGCTGAGTTCAAGATGGCGCTCTGGCAGCTCTTCGACGCCAGGCAGAGCGCGGTCGCGGCCCTCGAGCAGGCCGAGAAGACGGGCAGCGGCGACCTGGTCGGGCCGCTCTTGATCCTGGTGGGCACCCTCGGAGCGCTGGCTGGGGACAAGGCCTCGGCCCAAGAACATCTCGATCGCGCCCATCGGGCCGCCACGTCGGCGCACGCCAAGGGCCTCCTGGCCAAGACCGAACGTGGACTGGCGCTCTACGCGTCGGCCGATCACCGGAGCGATGCGGCCCGCGATCATGCGCTGTCCGGCCTCGCCTTGGCCCGGGAGATCGGAGCTCGATACCTCGAGGGCGAGCTCGACCTGATCCTCGGCGACGCCTGCAACGCCCTGGCGCGCCCGGCAGAGGCCGTCGGGGCCTTCCGGGCGGCGCTGACGCTCGGAACGGAGATGGGCACTCCCGAACTCGTCGCCCGGGCGCACCTCGGGCTTTCGAAGGCCGATCCACTCCAGCAGGCCGAAAACGCCCGCCTGGCACGCGAGCAGCTGATGCAGCTGGCCAGGGAACTTCCGGATCCCCTCGGCGACGCCTACCGCTCGCGCTACGACCGCGATCTGGGGCCGACCCCGAATCCCCCCGCGCAGGCAACGTCTGCAGGACCGGAGACCGAAGCCATGCGTGGTCTGCAGCGAGAGAAGGCATTGCTGCAGATCTCGGCCCGGCGCCTGCAGCAACTCGTCGATTTTTCACTCGGCGTCGCGCAGATCCGGGATCTTGACGCCCTGCTCGATCGGGCCCTCGATCTGGTCATCGAGGCGGCGGGCGCCGAGCGCGGCTTCCTGCTCCTCTTCCGAGACGGGGTGCTCAGTTGCCAGGCCTACCGCAACCTCGATCCCAAGACGACGTTTGATTTCCACATCTCCCGCTCGATCGCCCAGGAGGTTCTCGACACGGCCAGGCCCGTCTGCCTGGTCGACGCCTTGAACGACGATCGGTTCAAGAACCAAGAGAGCATCCTGGCCCTGCGACTCCGCACCGTCATCTGCGTGCCCCTCACGATTCGCGACGTCGTCGTCGGCGTCATCTACGTCGATCGCCAGAGCATCAACGCCGAGTTCACCGGTGCGGATCTCGACTTCGTGCTCTCGCTGGCTGCCCTGACATCCAACTCGATCGAGAGTGCCAACCTCTTCGCCGAGTGGCAAGACGAGCACGACAAGCTCTCGCGACTGAACCGCCTGGCTCGGGAAATCGGCGGACCGGTCGGTGCCGAGGAGATCCTCGACGTCGCCCTCGGCGCGGCCCTCGATCTGGTCAGGGCGAACCGGGCGGTCTTGCTCTTCTGGGAGAACGAACGGCTCGAGCCCAAGGTTGCGCGTGACCGCGACGGCCCGATGGTCGCCAGTCCCGAGATCTCGATGGCCGCGTGCCTGTCGGCCGTCGAAACCGCGCTGCCCGTCTGCCTCACCGATCCGCAAGAGGACCTGCCTCCCGATCCCGACCCCGCCGGCCCCCCGGCAAGCGATGCGCTCTCTGCAGTCTTGCCCGCAACCCGTGCGACCCGCATCGCGATGCCGCTGGTATCGCACGGAACGCTGCTGGGAGTCCTGTACGTCGAGGCGCCGTCGCCCCCCATGGTCTTCACGCCTCGCGAGGTCGAGATCCTCGAGTCCGTCGCCGCCCACGCGGCCTGGGGCATCGACAATGCGCAGATCCTGGGCCAGCTCGCCCGGCGCACGTCCGACCTCGAGCGCACCACGCGGCTGTACGAGGAGGCCAGCCTCCGCGCCGCCACGGACGTCCTGACCGGCCTCTCCAACCGGCGCATCTTCCAGGAAGAACTCGACCGTGCGGTGGTGACGGCCCGGCGCCAGCATCGCGACCTGTCGATCTTGCTGATCGACATCGACCATTTCCGCAGCTTCAACGAGACCTACGGCCACCACGTGGGCGACGCGGTGCTGGTGGCGATCGGCCAGGTGCTGCTGAAGCTGCTCCGCGCCAGCGATCGAGTGGCCCGGTACGGCCCCGAGGAGTTCGCCGTGGTCCTGCCCGAGACGGATCTCGCGGGCGCCCGGATCGTCGCCGAGCGCGTCCGTCAGGCCATCCCGGAGCTGCAGTTCACCGAGAGCGTCCGGCCGGTGACGGTCTCCATCGGCGTGGCCAACCTGGAGGCCCAGGACGAGCGCATCGCCGAGCTCCTCGAGCGCGCCGACCAGGCGCTGTTCGAAGCCAAGAGCCGCGGCCGCAACTGCGTCCAGGAGCCCGCGCAAGCGGCGGAGTAGATCGTTTCCGAACAGAGCAGATGGGACGGGTCTAGGCGGCCACGGCCGTCAGTGGTCCGACGGTTGGGGAATCGAGGTGCTCGCCCGGCTTGACGTTGTAATCCTCGTGCGGGAGGTTCGCCCAGGCGAGGTCCGTGGGACTGATGAAGCTGCCGTCGATCCGCGGCGTGGCGCGGGAGGGCAGCCAGCCGCTGACCCAGGCGAAGGGCGGATGGGACTTGAGCCAGTCGCAGGTGTCGAGGAACCGGGTGATGCCCTTGGTGCGGCTGGAGTTACGCCCGAACGCGAGAGCGGCCAAGGGCTCCGAGTAAGGCAGGGTCGCCCAGGCCAGCTTGCGGACGGCTTCGAGCGTCTGGATGCGGCTGAGACCGGTCCCGTCGAAGGCGTGATAGACGTCCAGGAAGGCCGCCGTGCCCGTGCGCGCGCTGTCGACCATCTTGCGAATGGCACCGAGGATCGGCGTCTTGAACCGCCCGTCCTTGGCATCCCGGGCCTCCTGGCGCGACGCCGCCTGGTAGCGTGGCAGGCCCTTGCCCGACTGGAACTTCTGGATCGCCGTGGCCAGGGCCGCCTGCTCCTTGGGCGTCTTGGCCAGGCTGGCGGTGGTGTAGCAGTTCGGCAGGAGGTCCGAGACGATGTACTGGACCCACCGGGACTCGGAAAGTGCCGGCCGGCGATTGACCCGCTCGAACAACCCGGAAATCACCGTCAGTCGATCCTTGGGCGCCAGGGCGTCGGTCAGAGAGCCGAGCGCATCGATCAGCGTATCGCGCCGGGAGCTCTTCGAGATCGGGATTTGCAGCCCGGCTCCCTTGACGTAGGCGTAATAGGCCAGCGAAGAGCAGTAGAATGCCCGGCCCATCCGGGTCTGGCCGAAGGTGTAGTCGTAGGGCTTGCCCAGCTGGTTCTCGGCGTAGGCGACGGCCGCGTCTATTGCCTGCTGGCGATCGGCCGGCGGCAACTGGTCGGCGGGCCGGATGCGGCGGTACGTGATGTTGCTCGAGAAATCATGGTTGAAGCCACAACGACGGACCCGGTTGGACGATGGATCGTTCGGATCTCCGGTCACGCCCACGGCCTCGATGAAATCCGGCGGCGGCCCCGAGTCCGTGCAGAGAATGGCGTGATCGAACGGCCCCCCCGTCGTGCTGGCGATGAAGTCGTTGGGGTCGTTGTAATCGATCAGGAGGATGTCGCCCTTCTGCGTGTCCTTGAGCAGCTGCTTGAGCTGCGGATTCCGGGCAATGCCGCGGGCTGCCGAGAGCATGCTCGAGGGATCGCCATAGTCCTCGGAGAATGGCCCCGTCTTGCCTTTCCGGTAGTAGGCGATCGCAGCCGCCCTGCCCTGGGACCGGGCGATGGCCTCGAGCTGGGCGTAACTGGCAGGCAGCAGGCCCTCGTCGACAAGGCTCTGTTCTTCGGCCGTGAGTGGCGCCGGGGAAATCGGCGCGGGGATCGACGGATCCGCCGCCCTGGACCGAGTCGAGAACCGGGCGGCATCGGTGGCCAGCACGAACGAGTTCTTCGGGCCCTGCGGGATCGCTCCACCTCCCGCCCTCACCGCTCCTCGGCCCGTCCGACGCGCCGCGCTGCCGACCCGACTCACTCTGCCTCCCTCTCCACCCGGCCCGACTTCCCGGGTAGGGAGCTCGTAGGGAAAGGCGATTACGCCACGGGTTAAGCTCCGCTGAAGGAGCCGTATTCAGGGTTCAATGGCCCAGCGCCAGCGCGACACCCACCGCCAGGGCCGTCACCGCCACCACTCCGGCCGCCCAGGAAGCCTCCCAGACGTAATCCCAGACCGGGTGCTCGGCGACTTTGGGCTGCGAGTTCGGGGCCCCAAGAAAAGCGATCGAGGCCGTCGATATCGGCGCCAGGGCAAAGCCTACCGCCTGGTCGATGGCCGCGGCGGGATAGCCGAATCGAATCCAGACCGCATCGGGCCGCTCGGCCGTCTCGACCTCCTGGTAGCCCTCACGGTCCACCTGCAGCTTGAGGCGCATCTTCGCCTGGGCCAGGTCTCGGGCCCGGACATCGGCAGACTCCGTGGCATCGTGCCGGAACACCGCGTCCTCGACGACAGCGAACAGCCGCTGCTGCGCCTGCATGGATCCGGCCAGGAGCCGCTCGTGCCAGGAGCGAATACCCGGGGCCAGGAGGGCCACCACCCAGACGATCGGACCCTCGACCGAGACGCTCCGGTCGGCCCAGAGGGGACGGTCCGGGGGAAGCGACAGCCCCTGGTAGGTGACGGATTGTGAACCCGCGTTCCAGGATCCGCTGGAAAGGGGTTGCCCTGCGGCCGGCTGCGCGAGGCTGGCGACGCAGAGGGCCACGACCGGCCCGGCCAAGCGTCTCATCCCCTGCTCATACCCGGACGATCCGCAACATGATCAAGATGATGGCGACCCCTGCCGCCAGG
>JAJYIO010000188.1 GCA_021790035.1 bacterium
CCCCTTCGGGGCGGTGACTTGCAGGGGGCCTTGCCCCCCGCAAACTACCCCCCGCTGCGGGCAAGCTGCTGCGTAGCCCAGCACAGCAGGTGGCGTTTCGTTCGACGCTGTCGGCGCAGCCGGTGGGGGACTCACAAGAAACTCTCTTCTCCGGCTGCGCCGGCGGTGACTTGCAGGGGGCCTTGCCCGCAGCATTCCCCTCGCTGGTGGGCAAGCGACTCCGTCCCGCAGCGCCTTCGGCGGCGCCTCATTCCACCGCGAAGTCCCTCGTTCGAAGGCAACCTGCCTCGGGGCCCGGCGGTTCGGCCCCGTTCCGGTCGAAAGGGTCAGAGCAACCGGTAGGCCCCCCATCCTGGCAAGAGCATAGCACGGGCCTCCGTGCGATGCGCCGAAGGGTCCGGGTACCCAATTTGCTCGATTCGACAGCAACACGTAAAATGACTTCGATTGCCGCGCTCAGAATGTGGTCGCCGGATCGCCAAGCGTCGTCCCAGGCAGGCCCGACCCGCGGTACGCGCTGATTTTCGACTACAGACGAGGACAGGTTTTCTTTGATCGAACTGCACAATCTAGACGAGCTGTCAGCCGGCCTCCGCCGGGCCGCAGACCTGCTAGCCGAGGGCTCCATCGACGGTAACAAGCGCCGAGAGATCCTCAAGGCACTGGATCCCGTGCGGGCGGGCCTGCTGAGCATGGGCTTCGACGAGGAAGGTTCCCGGCGGCACGTCGTGAGCTTCCTGCGGTCGGTGACTCTGGCCAACGGCATCATCGGCAAGCGCACGGCTCACCGCCTGGCGCTCCGGACCTTCGAGGAGGACGGCGAGGCTGCGATGAAGTGGCTCCTGGAGCGCGGCTTGATCGAGGATCAAGGGTCCGAGGGATTCCTCCTCACGGACGACGGCGCGCAGTACCTCGAGGACCACAAGGCCGAACTGGCCTTGCCGCCCGAGATCAAGCACCGTCCCCATGGGCCGCGGGCGCGGTCCTCGAGACCCCGGGAAGACGCTGCCCCGCGGTCGCAGGAATCGCATTCGATCGCACCCGAGGCCGAAGCCTAGACCGACTTTCGGTGGAATTGAACCCGAGCTCGCCCGCAAGATCCAGAAGCCGCAGCGTACTTTCCCACGCGAGGCGAGGGGGCGTGGACGGAAGCCGGGTCAGGTCAATCTGAAACCGGTCCAGCGATCGTAAGGCGTGCGGGCATAGACCAACGGCAGAGTCAAGAGTCTTAAAAACTCTGTAGTCCGGGTTCGAATCCCGGTGCCCGCACTTGTGGATTCGCAGGCGCCCGCCCGTACTCCGGCGGCATCCGACTCGAGGAAGGTCCGCTCCGCGCTCAGGGTTGATTGAAGAAGCGCCCCTCGACCCAGGCTCCGGTCAGGATGCCCAGCACGACGATCACAAGGGGCCAGTTGCCCGCCCCGAGGCCGGCGATCGCCGGACCCGGGCATACTCCGCACAGGCCCCAGCCGATGCCGAAGATGGCAGAGCCCACGATGGTGCGCCGATTCAGCACCGATGGATGCTCTGCGAAGGTCCGACCGAACAGCGGGCGCGAGAACAGACGCGGAATGAGCTGAAACCCCAGCAGGCTGACGCCGGCCGCACTGCCCAGAACCAGCAGCAGTCCCATGTCGTGCAACATCAAGAAGCCAAGGACGATCTCTGGCCGCACCATGGTCGACCAGGTCAGCCCGAAGCCAAACAGTCCGCCGGCCAGCAAGGCGCACGCCAGGATCACGGGCGAGGTGACTCGCTCTCCGGGGTCTGTCGATGGAGGCATGGCCATGGTCAGAACCCTCCCAGGGCGTGGACCGCGTGCGCGGTCAGAATCGCCGTGGCGAGAAAGGTCAGCACCGCCAGAAGCGAGGGAAGCTGCAGCGAGGCCAGCCCGCAGATGCCGTGGCCCGAAGTGCAACCGTTCGCCATCCGCGCTCCGAACCCGACGATCACGCCTCCGACCAGCAGCTGCCACCACGGCACCGCCGTGATCTCGAAGTGGCCGTGACCGAGGGTCATGACGAACAGCGCCGCGCCCAGGATCAGCCCCATCGCATACGCCATCCGCCAGAGGCGAGTGGCCACGAAGCGCTCCTGCCGGAAGAACGGAAAGCTGGTAAAGAAGGACCACACCGCGCTGTAGGTCGAGCTCACGCCGCCGACGAGCCCGGTGAGGGCGAAAAGCAACGTCACCCCGAGCCCGATGGTGACGCCTCCCTCGAGGTAGTGTTTCCAGCCCAGCGGAAACAGATGGGAAAGTATGGTCATGACTGAAGCAACATTCTCAGGCTCCTCGAACGGCTCACGGTTTGAGAAAAGATTACACCAGGAAGGCTGCAGCCGGGCCATCTCGGCCTTTTGCCGGGTAAAAATTCCTTGTTGATGAGTTATCTATTTGTTGCGCGAGCGGCAAGGGTCAGGGCATGACCTGGGTCCTCACGGACTTCGCGATACTCCTGGTCCTGCTGGCGCTCGCCCTGGCGATCGCGGGCCCCCTCGCATTCACGTGGAAGATCCTTCGAACCACGAGTCCCGCCGCGGGGTCCGCGCCGCCCTGGAGGCTTGCGGCCTACCGGCTGTGGGCATTGGCATCGCTGGTCGGGCTCGGCGCGATGCTCCGGATCCTCGTCTCGGTTCGCCTGCAGATGTCGGGGCCGCTTCCCGAGGATCTGGCCGGAGTGAAGGCGCTGCTGCCCGTGGCCCGGGCTCTTGGGCACGAGGCCGTGGTCCGTCTCGGGCCCGGTCCGCTCGGGCTCATCGTGGGGGTGAGCGGCCTGCTGATCGTCGCCATGGAGTTGTCGGCCCGCGGCCTGGTTCGAGCGGGATTGACCCTCCGTAGCCCGGCCCCGTCGCACGTTACGGTCCTGCAAGGAGCAGAGACTGGCCTGGCCCGGGAAGACACCGGTGTCCCTCTTGCCCCCTGGTCTGGCCGGCCCGATTCTGACCGCAAGCGGGCCTCTGGCTCTGACCAGGACAGCGTGGGGGACGAGGTTCCGGTGGTTTTCCTTGCCATCGTGGCCCTGGTCCTCTCTGTCCTTCTCTATGCGGCCGCGGCGATCGAGCACCATTTCTACCAGACTGCATACCTGGACTTCGGCTGGTTCGAGCAGGCGGTGTACCTGATCAGCCGTGGTGACGATCCCATCATCTCGATCGTCGGGGTCCACGCGCTGGGCGATCACTTCTCGCTCATCCTGTATCCGCTGGCACTGATCTTCAAGGTACTGCCGTTCGCCAGCACACTGCTGGCCGTCCAGGCCCTGGCGCTGGCTTCCGGGGTATTTCCCGCCTACCTGGTGGCGCAGGATCTCGGCTTGCGCAAGAAGGCGGCTTCGGGCGCAGTGCTGCTGTATGCGCTGAATCCTACCGTCGCGAATGTCGATCTTTTCCCGTTTCACCCGGACGTTCTGGCACTTCCGGCCTTCCTCTGGGCTTTCTGGGCCGCCCGCCGGAGGCGCTTGCCAGTTTTTCTCTTGAGCCTGGCCGTCATCCTCGCGACCAAGGACGTCCTCGCGATCACGTTGGCTGCCACGAGCCTGGCGCTGTGGGCTCAGGGCCGGATCCGTTACGCGGCGATCTCAGCCATGGCGGGCACGAGCTGGTTCTTGATGACCTTCTACGTGTTCATCCCCAGGTTCACACCGTCGAACTGGCACCTGGACCGCTTCCGCGCTCTGGGCAGCAGCTTGACCGGGATCGCGACCCACCTTCTCCTGCATCCGAGCTACCTGCTCCGCGCCATGGCAGCTCCCGGTTTTCTCTTCTACCTCCTGGCCATGCTCTGGCCCGGCCTCCCCTGGCTCCGGCGCGCCGGGGCGTGGACGGCGACCGGGGCGATCCCGGCCCTCGTCTTCAACGCGCTGGCGCCCATGCAGCTGAACCTGTTGGCCCAGTACACGATAGCCATCTTTCCCTTCTTCTACCTGTGGCTCCTCGAGTCCCTGGCCGCTCGCCGTTCCCGCGCCCTGCCGAGATGGATCCTGCCGTGGGCCGTGTTCTCGTTCCTGGGGCTCTGGCGGGGGCCATGGATTGCATGGCACTGTCTGGAAGCCCGTCCGATCCTGCCGGCGCTCGCAAGCGCGGTCGCGAGAATCCCGACCGGTGCCTCGGTGCTGACCAGCGACGAGGTCGCCGCCCACCTGGCCTTCCGGAAATCCGTGCACCTCATCGATCCGGAGACCGGCTTCTGGCCGGCTCCATCCATGCCGTACGACTACGTGCTGGTCGATCCCGGGCTCCCGGGCAAGCCCCGGATGGAGCGCGCAGCCGAGGTCCAGCTCGTCCATCGGCTTCGCCACGCCCCCGACTGGCACCTCCTGCAGGCCACCGGAGGCGTCTGGCTATTCGGCCGAGAGGTCTGACGTGGGCCGCAGCCACGGTTGCGAACGTTCGAGCAGCTCGGCCACCGTGAGCACTCTGACCCGAGGATAACCTTCACCCGCATCGGAGTGGACCAGGCCGCAAGCCGATGCCTCCGCGAGCGCCCTCGGGGTTGTTTCCTCGAGCGTGACGAGGATTCCGAGGGCAGCGCCCTCTCGCTCCACCGCTCCGAGCAGCTCCCGAACATGCCTGACGCCGATCCGCTGGTCCTCGATACGGACCACCGCCCGGCCCAAAAAAGTGGCCAGCTGACCCCCGCCCCCTGGATCCACGCCTCCCCGCTTGCCAGGAACACGCGTGGCGCCAACGAGGTCCAGGGCCCACTCCTCGAACTGGTATCGGTCTCGCCGGGCAAGCTCCCTCGCACCCTCGATGTCGCCGGGAACTCCGACGAGATCGAACGGCCAGCCCCCCGCCTTCTGGAGCCGGTTTTCGACCGTCCGGATCGCCTGATAGGCCGCGTCGATGCCAACCCAGCGGCGACCCAGCCTCGTGGCCACCGCGATCGCCGTCCCGCAGCCGCAAAACGGATCGAGCACCAGGTCACCGGGGTTCGTGCAAGCGCAAAGAATCCGGTCCAGCAGAGCCTCGGGCTTCTGGGTGGGATAGCCCGTTCGCTCCCGGGCCCGGGCGTTGACGACCGATATCCGCCACACGTCCGTCATCGGCGTTCCGGGCGATGGCTCCTCGGTGTCCTCGCTGTTGACCCGCCGACCGCCCGCGAAGACGGCACGCTGCTTGGCCGTGCCATGCGACCTGACCGTCCCCGGCGACAGCGGCTCGAATAGCTGATTCCAGACGACGTTCGATCCGTGATCCTTGACGTAGAAGAGGATGTCGTCGTGCATTCGCTGGAATGCCTTGCTCTTTGCCGGCCAGCGCCGATACGACCATACGACGTTGTTTCTAAAATTCTCCCCCCCGAAGATCGCATCCACGAGCAGCTTGAGGTAGTGACTGGCCGTCTGGTCGCAATGCAAGAACAGCGCGCCCGTAGGCTTCAGGACCCGATGGAGCTCGATCAGACGCGGGGCCATCATGGCGAGGTAAGCCATGAGGTCTCCCTCGCCGAGAAAGAGCCTGAACGCCTCCAGAACCCGCGCCACCCGCACGGGCCCCTGCATCTGGACGCGATCGTAGGCCCCGCGAGCGTCCTCCCCCCAGCGCCACGTGTCGGCGAAAGCCGGGATCTGCGATTGCAAGCGCCGCCCCGCTTCTTCTGTGAACAGGACGGTGTAGTCGGCGTCGGAGTTGAAGGGGGGATCCAGGTATATCAGGTCGAAGAGGTCATCCGGGAATCCCTCCAGAACGGGCAGGTTATCGGCAAAGATCAGCTGGTCGAGCACCATACGATCTTGCCCCGGCAGCCATCATCTTGCCGTGATCAGCCGCTCACCAGAAACTCTCTGCTCCGGCCTCGCCGGCAGTGACTTGCAGGGGCCTTGCCCCCCGCAAACTACCCCCCGCTGCGGGCAAGCTGCTACGTAGCCCCGCTCGGCAGGTGGCGTTTCATTCGAGAGTGTCGGCGCAGACGGTGGGTAACTCATTGCAGCGGGCTGGGCAGGGCGTCGAGGATC
>JAJYIO010000189.1 GCA_021790035.1 bacterium
CGGCTGACCCGCCTCGTCAACGATCTGCTCCTCATGGCGCGGTCTGAAACCCCGGTCACGCGTCGTGAGCGCCTCGATCTCGCCGCACTCGCGATCGACGTGGGCAAGGAATACGCCGTGCTGCACCGCCCGGTACGCGTCATCGCGGCCCCGGCCCCGCTCTGGGTCGACGGCGATCCCGACGCTCTCCGGCGGGTATTCGTCAATCTGCTCGACAACGCCCTGAAGGCGATCACCCCGGAAGGAACGGTGAAGGTGGCGAGTTCGGAAAGTTCCAGCCAGGCGCAGGTGCTGATCGAGGACGATGGCTGCGGCATCTCGTCGGCTCACCAGGAACACATCTTCGATCGGTTCTACCGGGTGGACGCGGCCCGCGCTCGCCAGGTCGGAGGCTCCGGCCTGGGCCTGGCCATCGTCAAGGCCATCGTGCAGGCCCACCAGGGTACCATCACGCTCGACAGCGCCGAGGGCAAGGGGACCCGGGTCACGGTGCGGCTTCCACTTTCAGCAGGCGGAACGACCCGGCATCTCGGCTAAAGGTTGCCGTCCGCGAAGCGGCTGGCGCCGCTAGACCGACCACCGGAGTCGCGCCACGACCTCGGGACCAAGGAGCAGCACGCCGACGATGACCGCCACCATCGATGCGATCAGGACGGCAGCGGCGGCGACGTCCTTGGCCGCCTTGGCCAGGGGATGGCGGCGGTGCGTGGCGAGATCGACCGCATTCTCGACGGCCGTGTTGAACATCTCGGCCATCACCACCATGCCGATGACGATCGTGATGTCGGCGAAGTCGCGCAGCGAAAGCCCCAGCCAGACCCCGAGGCCACAGGCGAGGAACCCCGCGGTCAGGTGGATCTTGATGTTGCGCTGGGTCCGCAACATGAAGTAAATGCCAGCCATCGCGTAGGCGAGGCTGTGCAGTAACGTAGGGGCCTTGAATCTCAACCCTTAAAGCCTACCGCACCCGCCGCAGCAAGGGCCAGCATCGACCCCTCGCCTCCGCGACCGGGCGCGCTGCCAGCTCCGGGCTTCCTCGCTCGCCAGGAAGCCCCAGGCCCGCGTCAGATCCCCAGATTCCAGAAAGTCAGGCACTCGCGCTGCAGCTCCCGCATTCGCCCGTCCTGCTCGGCCGTCAGATGGTCCTCGCCAAGAAGATGCAAGAGCCCGTGCACGAGCAAGAACCCGAGCTCGCGCTCCAGCGAATGCCCGAACTCGTCGGCCTGTCGTCCGGCCGCATCGAGCGACACCACGATATCCCCCAGCGGCAAGGGCTGCGGCTCCCGGGACACGACGACCGCAGGCGCGGGGACGCTCGCCCCGGAAAGCTCGGCGACGGCTTGTTCCAGGCCCGGAAAATCGAACTGCGGAAAGGAGAGAACGTCCGTGGGCCCGTCCTTGCCGCGATGCTGGAGGTTGAGATCGGCGATCGTCGCGTCGTCGACGATCGACACGGAAAGCTGGCTGTCTCGCGGCAGCTCGAGGTGGGCCATGAGCCCTTCGAGCCGGGTCCGCCAGAGGCTCTCGTCAAAGCTCGCAGCCTCGACGTCCAGCGCGATCAACACCTCCACCGTCAGCGCCCGCCGTGCCCCCCGAGCCGCAAGCCACGGGGCCGGCGCCGCTCCTCGCGTCGCGCCTTCTCTTCCTTCTCGGCGACCTGATCCGGGTACTCGATCCGCTGGTGATAGAGCCCCTGGAGAACGCGATTGAAAGCCAGCACGATCGACTCCACGTCTTTCAGGGTCAACGGTGCTTCGGCCAGCTCGCCTTCCGACAGCCGCTTGTTGACGATCCGCCGGATGGTCGCCTCGAGCTCCTCGGCGGTGGGCCGCGTCAAGGTACGCGTCGTGGCCTCGATGCCATCTGCCAGCATCACGATGGCCGTCTCCTTGGTATTGGGGCGCGGGCCAGGATACCGGAAGTGCTCGTCGAAGACCTCCTCTGGACCCTCGGCAGCCAGGGCCTTCTGGTAGAAATAGCTCACCAGAGAGCAGCCGTGATGCATCGCGATGAAGTCGGCGACCTGCTGAGGCAGCCGATACTCGCGGGCAAGCTCGACGCCCTCCTTGACGTGCGCCGTGATGACCAGGCTCGACAGGCGCGGATTGATGTTGTCGTGCTGGTTGCCCATCCCGATCTGGTTCTCGATGAAGAAGTAGGGGCGCTTGGTCTTGCCGACGTCGTGGTAGTACGCACCGACCCTCACGAGCAACGGATCGGCCCCGATCGCCTCGGCCGCAGCCTCTCCCAGGTTGCCCACCAGGATCGAGTGATGGTAGGTCCCCGGCGCCTTGAGCAGCAGGTTGCGGAGGAGCGGCTGGCTCGGATTGGCCAGCTCGAGCAAGGTGAACGGCGTGGTGATACCCGTCAGGCTCTCGAGGTACGGCGCCACGCCCATCACGAGAATGGCCGAAGCCGGCCCGGAAAGTGCGGTCCACAGGACCTGCAAGCCCTGAGTCCCCAGCGGCCGTCCCAGCAGGATCCCCGCGATGGTGGCCGCCAGGCCCATGGCAAGGCCCACGCGAAATCCCCCGTGAACGACGTCCTTGCGCTGACGCACACGCCTTAGCGAGTGCACGGCGACCCAGGCCCCAGCCAGGCCGATCAGAGGCGACGCCGGATCCTGCCAGGCAACCAGCGAGGCCGGCAGCGCCAAGGCCATCGCCAGACCGATCGCGACGCGCCAGTTGAGAAATAGCATGGCCAGCATGGCTGCCGCAGGGACCAGGTCCAGACCCGTCGGCGCTCCGAGCGAGCGCAGGATCAGCTGGGCGCCCATGTACCCGGAGGCGACGAAGGCCAGCAGGTAAAGCTTGCGGGGCGACGTCGCGACATCTCGCTCATGGACGTGCAGGTACACCGAGAACTGAGCGATGAGCCCCGCCATCAAGGCCGCGATCGCCACCAGAGGCAGCCCCGATCGCCACGTCAGCGGCCAGCCGGGAAGCCAAACCTTGTCGAGGAAAACGAACAGCGTCGACGACACGATCCAGATCAAGATCGCGACGAGCGCCGGCCGGGCGGCAGCGGCCCGCCAGCGTTCCAGTCGCGGCTGCGGGAACGTCGCGAGCGTCTCGGGGGTCTGCGTGTCCACCGGCAAAAAGCCTAAACCAAGCGAAACACGCCGCGCGCCAATGCGCGAGGCGTGTTCACGACGCGGGGTAAAACCCTAGGATCGAGGGACCTAGGACCGGCGCTTGCGCGCAGCTTCGGACTTCCGCTTGCGACGCACACTGGGCTTCTCGTAGCGCTCGCGCCGCTTGATCTCCGACAAGATCCCGGCCTTCTGGATCTTCTTCTTGAAGCGCTTGAGCGCGGATTCGATGCTCTCGCCTTCATTGACCCGGACTTCAGCCAATCTGGATTCACCCCCTCGCGTCTTGAGCTCGGGCGACATACCCACGCGAGGGCGCAGGCAGCCCGGATCTTGAAGGTTAGCAAAAAACCGATTGGCTGTCCATCAAAGATGACCCCGTCACGGGCAAAAAGGTCGCGCGCAGCCAGCGCCAGAGGCTGGAGACTGACGCCTATCCGGGCGGCCAGGCCATCCGCCGGCCTCCGAGCAGGTGAAAATGCAGGTGGAACACGCTCTGGCCGGCCTCGGGCCCGTGATTGGTGACCACCCGGAAGCCCTCCGCGACACCCTCTCGAGCGGCCACCGCCTGGATCGCCCGCAGCATCGGCCCGGCCAGCGTGTCTGGCAGATCGGCGATCGAGTCGACATGGGAGCGCGGGACGACCAGCACGTGAACCGGAGCCTTGGGATCGATGTCGCGAAACGCGATGGCGTGCTCGTCCTCGTAAACCTTGGCCGCCGGGATCTCCCCGGCTATGATCCGACAAAAAAGGCAATCATCCATGGTCTTCTCCGGTCTGAGGCTGCGACAGATGCCGGGTTCCGGGCGCGTCTCAAGCCAGACGATCCGGCCGAGAATGGCCGGACATCGAGATCACGGCGCCAAATCGCTCAGCGAATGGGCGGCTGCTCGACGTGAGTCGCTCCGGTCGGCTGGCTGTTGGGATTGGTGACATTGACGTTGACGCTGCCGATCGGAAGGCCCGAGGGCGTGGGCGTCGGAGTCGGATCGGCGGCCGGAGAGGGCCGGGCGGTGCCGAGGATCGAAAGGGCCGTCAGGCCCAGACAAAGCATCGCAAACTGCAAGCGCATGGTCATCCCTCCCCGCCAGGCAAACCGCTCGACGTATCGCCCTCCACCGGCACGATGATCTGCGTGGCGCGGGCCATCTGATTCTTGCGGACGATCGCCAGGATATCCCACTTGCCAGGCCGGATGCCGCGCACCGTCACCGGAACCACGGTCTTACCCCGCATCAGCTCGCCCTTCCAGGACACCTCCTGGGTGTTGACGGGCTGACCCTTGGCATCGACGAACCTGAGGCCGTCCGAAAGCTTGATATCGAACGTGACATCCTTGACGTCGCGATCGACCCCGAAGGCGATCTGCACGCCCACGTTCTGGTCGACCGGCACCGCCGCCACCTGGATGCCCACGTTGGGCTGCACGCCTCGCAGGACGACGAACATCAAGGCCGCGGCCACCGCCGCGCCCAGCCCCAGAGAGGGCCAGTTCAGGACGCTGCGCACGATGTCGAAGGCCGTCCGGCGTGCCGGGGCCGCCTCGGCAGCCAGCCGCAGATGTAACCTGGCCGCCAGATCCGAGGGGGCCTTGGGATGTGGCTGCGCCTCGAGCTGGGCCAGGACCCACCGGAGCTCGTCGAGACGCTCGGCGCAGCCCCGGCAGTCCCGCACGTGCTCCTCTACCGCCGCGAACCTCCCGGCGGGAAGATCGCGATCCAGGAACCGACCCAGGATCGGCTCAGCTTGTTGGCACTTCATTGGATACCTTGCCCCCGCCCGATCGCCCGACGCCGTCGTCGGGAATCTCGATCCAACCAGCTAGCTTGTGACGCTGTCCGATGAGCTTCTGGCGCAACGCTTCTCGCGCCCGATTCAATCGAGACTTAACGGTGCCGAGATTGAGCTTCAGGATCTGCGAGATGTCCTCGTAGGCATAGCCCTCGATGTCATACATCACCAGCGGCTCCCGCAACTTGACCGAGAGCTGGCCGATGCAATCCTGCACGATATGCTGGAGCTCCTCTTGCTCTGCCTTGCCCTCGAGAGATCGATCCAGAGACTCCGGGAGCGTCTCGGTCGGTTCCTCGTGGCGCCGCACAGCCCGCTTCAACTCGTCGAGCACCGTGTTTCGAACGATGCGCGACACCCAGACGAAGAAGTCCGCGTCCCCCCGGAAGCTTCCGAGGGATCGATAGACCTTCACCAAGGCTTCCTGGACGACGTCGGAGGCATCGTCGTGGTTCCGCATGAGCTGTACCGCGAGCCCGAACAGACGGTCCAAGAGGGGCGCCACGAGAGTCTCGAAGGCCGCCTTGTCGCCGTTACGGGCTCTTCGGATCAGCTCGAGCTGTTCCGGAGATGACGCCAACGCTTCCGATCCTTTCAACCTGACGACACAATCGAAGCCTGGGTTCCGTCCTGTCGACCGCTCCGACGGCCGGTCGATACAAGACGCTGCCAGGGGGCTGCACTCGTCCTCGAGCATTGTACCCCCCTGGCACTTACCGGAACCCGGCGTCGCCCGGGTGACGGCCTCGATCCGCACCCCTGGCCGTTGCCACGGCGACGGGCGGACGACGAGGAGGCCCGCCTACCCGAGCATGCATCGGGCTGCGATCCGGCCGATCCCTTATAATGGCGTGCGGTAGTCGGTGCAGCAGCCCCACCCCGGTCAATCCCGGAGCGTGGACTTCAGGAAGAGGATCGTCATGCGGCGGATGCCAGGGGGATTCCCGGGCCCGATGGGCGGGATGGACCTGCAGAAGATGATGAAGCAGGCCCAGAAGATGCAAGAGGACCTCGCCAAGGCCCAGGAGGATCTCTCCGGCCGCA
>JAJYIO010000190.1 GCA_021790035.1 bacterium
GCTCGAGGTTCTGGCCGCGCAGACCCAGCTTTCCCGCGGCGAGGCCGACGAGGAGGCGGCAACAGCCAAGGCCAGGGCTTCACAGGAGAGCCTCGATCTCCTCCTCGCAAACCCGGCGAGCGTCACGTGGGATCTCGCGACGCCTTCCTTCGATCCGGCGCTCGCTGTCGGCGCCCAGGCGTCGGGAAGTGCCGCGGTTCGGGTGCGCGAAGTGGAGCTCAAGGAAGCCAAGGCCGCCCTTTCTGCCGCACAAGCGCTGCGATGGCCCGAGCCCGCCCTCATCGTGGGGGTTCGCAGGCTCGGCCCCTTCGGGGGCAGCCCGCCCGGAAGCGTCTATGCGCACGGCGGCCTGGGGATAGGACTGCCGACCTGGGATCTGGGCCAGGGAGAGATCGCAGCCGCCGAGGCACGCCGGGCTCGCTCCGAGGCCCGGCTCCAGCAGGCCCAGCTCGTGGCCAGGACTTCGGTCGCGCGAGCCCGCATCGCGCTGGCCTCTGCCGCAAGGCGGCTCGTGCTGGCCAAGGCACGCATGACCCAGACTCGGCAACTTCTGCAACTGGCTCGCGAGAGCTTTGCCGCGGGCGCTTCCGATGCGCTTTACGTCATCGAGGCCCAGCGCCAGTGGCTATCCGCCCGGACCGAGCGCCTCGACGCCATCGGGGCCGAAGGGGCGGCGCTCGCCGACCTTCTGCCGTACCTGCCCTCGCGCCCCTGATCCGGGGGGCGTCCACCTTCGCCCCCTGGTTTGACTTCTTTGCTTACTACAGGGTATCGTAACTGCTGTGAAACGACTCGCTGCGCCCGCCGCCCTTCTCTCGACCCTCGCCCTCGCCGTGCCCGCATTCGCGCATGCCGGCCATGTCGGAGCCTTCGCCCAGCAAGGAGCTGCGACGATCCCTGGCTTCGTCGACGTGAGCTTGCAGGGAGCCGAGGCCATCGGCCTGACGGTCGAGGAGGTCGCCCCCAGACCGCTCGACACGGCCTTCACCACGGTCGGCAGGATCGTCCCCGACGGGCGGCGCACGTACGATGTGACGGCACCTGCGGCAGGCCGGGTCGTGGCCGTGCTGATCCAGCGGGGCCAGCGCGTCCAAGCCGGTCAGCCTCTGGCCAGGTTGCAATCCGCCGACCTGGGCCAGACGCAGTTCAACCTCTTCGAGCAGCTCGACGCGGACGGCGCGGACGTTGCGTCGGCCCAGGCGGCCTTCGAGCTCGCGTCGGCCAATCGCGACCGCGAGCAGCGGCTCTTCAAGCAGGGCATCGCAGCTGCCAAGGATGCACAGGCGGCTGCCGTCTCGGCCGAGCAGGCGCAGTACCAGCTCGAAGCCGCCCGGCGCAAGCAGCTTCTCGACCAGGGGCTCTTGCGATCCCGGCTCCAGGCCCTTGGCTACTCGCCTGTCGACATCGCCCGGGCGATCCGCGAGCGCAGAGCCTCGAGCGAGTTCACCCTCGTGGCGCCCGGCCCCGGAGTCGTGGTCGACCGCAAGCTCACGCTCGGCCAGGCCGTCAATCCCGGCGATCCGGCCTTCGAGATCACCGATCCGTCCAGGGTCTGGGCGATCGCCGACGTGTACGAGCCCGACCTGACGCAGATCCATCTGGGGCAGACCCTCGATCTCAGCCCGAACGACGCTCCGGCCAAGATGTTCGGAGGTAAGGTCGACTTCATCGGGGCCACCATAGACCCCAAGACCCGCACGGTGGAAGTGCGGGCGACCTTCCCATCCGAGGGCGGCCTCCTGGTGCCCGGCACCTTTGCGAACATGCGCCTGGTCACGGGCCACACCGCGCCCGTCTTGGCCGTTCCGGCAACGGCGATCTTCTCGGCCAACGGCGGCAAGGCGGTCTGGGTGCAAAACGGCGACGGGGGCGAGTACGATCTGCAGTCGGTGACCGAGGGGACGGTCTCGGGTCAATGGGCGGCGGTGACGTCCGGCGTCGTGCAGGGCGATCAGGTCGTCACTGCGGGGGACTATCAGCTCACGGCCCAGGCGATCGCGCAGTCGCACTCGGCACCCGACGACAGCGACGCGGCGCCTCCTGCCGCCGAGCCACCGGTCCGGTCGGCAGCGCAGGCGGCCATCCTGGGCATCCCGCTCGATCCCTGGGGATATGGACTCGGCGGTGTCTTGGTCGGAGCGGTCCTCATGCTGACGTTCGTCCGCTACCGCGGACCGGCAAGGTAAGCCCCCGATGTTCAACCGCCTCGTCAAGTGGTCGCTCGACCAGCGCATCGTGGTCCTCCTGCTCTCCGTCGTGCTTCTGGTGGCCGGAGGCGTCACCGCGGCGCGGATGCCGGTCGACGTCTTCCCGCAGTTCGCCCCGCCCCAGGTCGTCATCCAGACGGAGGCCCCGGGCCTGGCTCCCGAAGAGGTCGAGACCCTCGTCACACTGCCCATCGAATCCGCCCTCAACGGCACGCCCGGGGTCAAGACGGTGCGCTCGTCGTCGGCCATCGGGCTTTCGGTCGTGACCGCCGTGTTCAAGCTCGGGAGCGACATCTACCGCGATCGCCAGCTCGTGGCCGAACGGCTCACCACCGTGGCATCCAAGCTGCCCAAGGGCACCGGCGCGCCCACCATGAGCCCCATCACCTCCCCCATCGGCGACATCCTCAAGATCGGCCTCGTCTCGAGGTCGGGCAAGACCAGCCCGATGGAGCTCAGGACCCTGGCGGACTGGACCCTGCGCAATCGCCTGCTGGCCGTGCCCGGCGTCTCGCGCATCCTGGTGATCGGGGGCGACGTCGAGCAGTTCCAGGTGCTGGTCGATCCCGGCGAGCTTGCCAATTACGGCGTCACGCTCGATCAGGTGCGCAGAGCCGTCGAGGAGGCCAACCAGAACGCCCCGGGCGGGTTTTACGAGACTCCCGACCAGGAGTACCTGGTGCGTGGCCTGGGCCGTGTCTCGTCTCTGGCCGACCTCGCCGACGCCGTGGTCACGACCCGCAAGGGCGGGACTCCCGTCCTGGTCAAGGACGTCGCTCAGGTCGTCATCGGTCCGGCCCCCAAGCGCGGCGATGCCAGCGTGGACGGCAAGCCCGCGGTCGTGATGACGATCTCCAAGCAGCCCTCGGCCAACACCCTCGCGACGACCCACGCCGTCGAGGCGGCACTGTCCGAGCTCAAGGCCGCGATGCCGCCCGACGTCCGCTTCGTGACGGTGTTTCGCCAGGCTGACTTCATCGAGCGGTCCATGACCAACGTCCTGGCTTCGATGCGCGACGGCGCGATCCTGGTGGTGGTCATCCTGCTGGTGTTCCTGATGAACTGGCGGACGGCCCTCATCAGCACGCTGGCCATCCCGTTATCCCTCCTGGTCGCGATCTTCGGCATGCAGATCGGCCATGTCAGCCTCAACTCGATGACCCTGGGAGGGCTGACGATCGCCATCGGCATCGTCGTGGACGACGCCATCGTCTACGTCGAGAACGTGTACCGGCGCCTGCGAGAGAATGCCGCCCAGGACTGGCCGAAGTCGGCCTGGCAGACGATCTTTGACGCCTCGGTCGAGATCCGGGGGGCGATCGTGTATGCCACGTGGATCCTGCTCCTGGTCTTCATCCCGCTATTCGCCCTGTCAGGCGTGGCCGGCCGCATCTTCGAGCCGCTAGGCGTCGCGTACATGATCTCGATCGGCGCGTCGCTTCTAGTGGCCACGACCGCCACCCCCGCCCTGTGCATGCTTCTGCTGCCCAACAGTCACCTGGTCCATCACGATACCCGGGTCTTGACGGTCCTCAAGACTTGGTACGGACGCGTGCTGGACGTAGTGGTCTTCAAGCACCCCAGAGCCGTGATCGCCGCCAGCGTCGCGGCGTTCGCCTGCGCTGCCGCCCTGGTTCCAACCTTCGGCCAGTCGTTCCTGCCCGAGTTCCAGGAGGGCAACCTGATCGTCGCCCTCAACGGGATGCCCGGCACCAATCTCGCCGCGACGTCGAGGATCGGGCCGGTCGTCGAGCGAGAGCTCCGTGCCATTCCTGGAGTCGAGCACGTCGATCAGCGAGCCGGCCGATCCAAGGGCGACGACGACGCGGGCGGCGTCAACTACAGCGAGCTCGACATCGGGGTCAAGGAGGGCGCGGGCAAGGCGAAGATGCTGGCCCACATCCGCAAGATCCTGTCCCAGATTCCCGGTGAGTCGGTCGACCTCGGAGGCTTCATCAGCCACAACATGGACGAGGTGCTCTCGGGCACCCGGGCCGCGGTGGCCATCAAGATCTTCGGGCCGGATCTCAAGGAACTGCGCCAGCTCGGCGCCGAGGTCCAGAACGTCATGAGCGGCGTCAAGGGCGTGGTCGATCTTCAGACCGAGCCGCAGATCGACGTGGGCCAGCTCGACATCCGCTTCGATCGTCAGGCCGCCGCCCGCTACGGGCTCCAGATCGCGGACCTCGCCCGGGACGTCCAGACCGTATTCAACGGCCAGGCGATCTCCCAGGTCATCCAGAGCGGCAAGCTGTTCGACATCTACCTCTGGTCGGATCCGGCCACGCGCAACGACCCTGCGGCGATGGAGCGCACCCTGATCGACACGCCGACCGGCGCTCGCATCCCGTTGTCCGAGGTGGCCCAGGTCGAGTTCACCAAGGGGCCGACGACAATCAACCGCGAGGACGTCTCGCGCCGCATCGTCGTCCAGTGCAACGTCGCCGGCCGGGACGTCGGGAGCCTGGTCGCCGAGGCAAAGGCCAAGATCGCCCGCGACGTGAAGCTGCCGCCGGGCTACTACGTGACCTACGGCGGCCAGTTCCAGAGCGAGCAGCAGGCGTCGCGGCAGATGACGGCGTTCGGGATCCTCGCCGTGATCGCGATCTGGGCCCTCTTGTACCTGGCGTTCAAGTCGGCCCGCTCGGCGACCCTCGTGCTGGCCAACCTGCCCCTGGCGCTCATCGGCGGCATCGTCGCGGTGGCGCTCACGGGTCGGCTCATGACGATCGCCTCGATCATCGGCTTTATCACGCTCCTGGGCATCTCGACCCGCAACGGCGTGCTCCTGGTGACGCACTACCTCGATCTTGCCAAGGAGGGCAGGCCGTTTGCCGAGATCGTGCGCCAGGGGGCTCTCGACCGGCTGTCTCCGGTCCTCATGACGGCCCTGGCGGCGGCCCTGGGCATGCTGCCCCTTGCCGTGTTCGGCGGTACGGGGCGCGAACTCGAGCAACCGCTGGCGATCGTGATCGTCGGTGGCATGATCACGTCGACCGCGCTCACGCTGGTGGTGATCCCAGCTCTCTACCTCCTGTGGGGCCGCAAGGCGATCGAGATTGCCGCTAAGGGAGCTCACGAGGCCCCGCCCATCTCTCACCTGGCCGTGCAAGGAGCCGAGAATGTCTAGGAACGCGTTCACCGTCGCCCTGGTTGCGGGGCTCCTGGCCACCGCTCCCGCGATGGCCCACGGCCTGCCCCAGGGTCCACACGGCGGCCAGCAGCTGCACATCAAGGGCTACACGATGGAATTCGTCGAAAAGACCGTCGGGCAGCAGGGCCAGATGGCCATCTATCTCTCGAGGGACGGTCATGCGACCACGCCCGATCAGGTTGCCCTGCTCGTGACGGCGGCCGACGGGGACAAGGACAGGGTCAAGACGACCCTCGCGGGAGATCGCTTCACAGCGAGCGACGACCTCGAGGATGCGGGTTCCTACACGGCCCGGATCCAGGCCAAAGTCGAGACGACCTACGTCGTCGGCCGCTTCCGCTTCGTCCGGTAGGCCTTGCCTAGCTGAACCATCCTCCCCGGCAAAGTGCACGAAGACGCCGCACGGGCCACGAGGGACGCTTCGGGCCGAAGAAGGAGGCGCCCAAATGAACGTTCGCAAGGATCGGCGCATTCTCGGACTCGCCGCGGCGGGCCTCTTGATGCTGGCAACCCAAGTCTCGCCGGCCTTTGCCCAGGTTCAATCGCCGGCCGCAACGGCTTCAAA
>JAJYIO010000191.1 GCA_021790035.1 bacterium
CTCCGGCCCACTCTCCGTGGCGAGCCTCACGTTCCAGGAGACTTGTACCCGCAAAGAGGCTCGAGGGAACGCGCTCCCGCACCCGGACACGTGGTGGTCGACCGGATTTCTCACCGGAGGTGCACGGGGTCAACGTTGGTCTTCATGCCGCCGTTCGAAGAGCAGGGCCGCGGCCTTGCCGGCGGCGAACCGCTCCTCGAGATCCGCGACAAGGAAGCTCTCGGCGCCATCGTTCTCCACGCGCCTCCGGAGGGGGCCGTCCATCAAGATCTCGCCCACCGAGCGGCCCTTGTGGCCCATCGGATTGAAGCAGCGGATCCGTTCCCCTTCTAGCTGAGTCAAGACGATCTGATGGGTCCCGCCATCCGGATACCACGGCAGTTCGACGACGACCTCCATCCGGCCCGCCTCGAGAGCCGCTTTGACCTCGGCGAAGCTTTCGGTGCGATCGGCGTGCCCGCCCATCACGGCCTCGAGCAGCCTGCCCGTCCGGTCGAGTTCCGAGGGTTCTCCCATTGACCGATCCTTATCTTAAACGGATCTTACCGCCAGCTTTGGCGTCGCTTTACCGTCTTTCGCGACCGACGTCCCGACAAGAGGAGTATCGCACATACCCGAGAGGCGAGCCGCACGGCTCGCGAGGCGGGTTTCGTGCGCCCGGCGGTGCCGGGTAGCGAACGAGGAATACGTGGTGGTAAGCGAGAAAAACGAAGGTCTCACTGTGCTCTTGCTGGGCGCATTGCCTGGCGCCCTCTCGGCGGCGCCGGTGGACCCTCGTGGCCAGATGCCGCGAGGTGCCGCTCCGGGACAGTTACCTCGTGGCGCCGAGGTCCCCAGGATCCAGACGGCCCCGCTGGCGCTTTCCAGTGAACCCGTCCAGCGTGGCGAAGCCGGCCCGCGCGTCGCGAAGCTTCACGCCGAACTTTTCGAACTGGGGTTCCTGGCCAAACCTGGCCTGCCTCCCTACTTCGGCGTCAGCACCGACGCCGGCGTCCGTAACTTCCAGAAGGCGTGGGACCTGGTACAGGACGGCCTCGTCGGGCCCGAGACCCAGCGCTACATCGACGAAGCCTTGCGCAGCCTGCGCGCTGGAACGGGCTCCCGGGCGCTGACCTACATGGTCCGACAGGGCGATTCCTTGCTCCGCATCTCGCAGTCGCTCCTGGGAGATGCCGGCCGCTGGCGCGAGATTCTCGACTTCAACAACCTGACCGACCCCAACCGAATCGTTCCGGGCATGGCGCTACGTATCCCCCCGCGGCTGCGAGCGCGGCAGATCTAGGTTGAAACTCGATCCTCCCTCGCTGCGCTCGGGCAGCGACTCGAGGGAACCCGCCGGTTCCCTCGAACTCTCTCCGGCTGAGGGCAAGCCGCTGCGTAGCTCGGCTCTTCCGGTGGCGAGTTTCCTCACTGACGGATGCCGTCCGAGAGGCGGCTGGCGGCGCTGATTCGATCCTCCCTCGAACTTTCTCGGGTGCAAGGATCTGCCTGGCCGCCTGGCTCGTGAGATGGCGAAGATTTCACCTTGCAGGAGGCCGTCCGCGAAAGGGCTAGCGGCGCCAAAGCGGCCTCGCGCAGCCGTTCCTCGTGCAGGGCGACATAGCGCGCCCCGGACGGGTCCGTGAAGCTCCGGAAGAGCACCACGCGGTCTGCAAGCCAGCGAACGCTCTCGGGTTCGGGGAAGGGCCGGATCTCCCGCGGCCCGAGAGGACCTCGGGTCTTGACCCGGCCCAGGGTCAGGTGGGCCCGGAACGGCCTGTCACGAGGGCCCAGCCCCGAGGGGCGGAGGCTCGCGTCGACGCGATCGACGAGATCCGCCAGGGCATCGGGGACGGGCGCCTCGAGGACCAGAACCGAAGGCCGATCGCGACGCGGAAAGGCCGTGGCCCGAGCGAGGGTCAGAGGGATGGGTTCGAAGCCCGTCACCGCGGCCTGCAATCCAAGGGCGATGGAAGCGATCGCATCCTCGGGGATCTCTCCCAGAAATCTCAGCGTGAGATGGAAATTCTCGGGAACCACCCAGCCGACGGCCTCGCCAGGCCAGACGAGCCGCCAGGCATCCTGCACTCGGGCAGCTGCCAGACGAGCCGAGCCATCGAGGGGGAGGGCGAGAAAGGCGCGCATGGCGTAGTTCTATCACGCCCGCGGTAGGCTCGCCGCCCTCGAAGGTATCATGCGCTCATGGGGTCGAAGAGCGAAGCCAAGCCGCGAGGTGGCGATCGCAAGCGCCTGGAAGGTCTGGGATCGTCCCTGTTGCTGTCCGGCATCGTCGGGACGCTGGCCCTGGCGGGCGCATTCGCCGGTGCGGAACGCGCCTCCCTTTCCGGCCGGTTCGCCCTGCGCGGGCCCAGGCCGCTCCGGGCTCCAGTTGCGATCGTGGCGATCGACGAAGCATCGCTTGCACGCTACGGGCAGATGCCATGGAGTCGCGTGGTCTTCGCGAAGCTCCTCGATCGCCTGACCGCGCTGGGTGCCAGCGCGGTCGGGTTCGACATCGCCTTTGTCGAGCCGGGGCGGCGCCAGCCGGGCGAGGACCAAGCCCTGGCCGAGGCGATCCGCCATAGCGGCCGCACGATCTTGACGGTCTACCGGCCCCTCGAGTCGCAGGGACTGGGCGGAACCGCGCTGGTCGATCCGCTCGGCCTCCTCGCGTCCGCCAGCGCGGGATTTGGCCTGGCCCATTTCACCACCGTGCCGACGTTCGACATCTGGCAGGTCCAGCCCGAGCAACTTGCCGGACGCAAACTGGTTCCGACGCTGGGGCTCGCGGTAGCTCGCGAAGCCAGGGCCACGTGGCTGGCCGACAGGTCCGCCCCTCGGACGGCAGCGTCCAGGGCGGGCACTTTGCCGCGTCTCGTGCCGAGCACGTCGGCAGACAACCCGCGGCAGGAGAGGGGTCGAGAAGGGCCATTGCCCGCCTTCGGAACCGCGCCGATCGCCCTGGATTTCGTCGGGCCCCCAGGCAGCATCCCCACGTACAGCGTCCGGGACGTATTGGCCGGGCATGTGGCCCGATCTGCCATCTCCGGGCACGCGGTATTCGTCGGGGCGACGGCTGCGGGAATGCCGGACACCGCCTACTCGACCCCTTTCCCGGGCCCCATGGCCGGCGTGGAGATCCATGCCACCGCCTGCGAGAACTTCCTTTCCGGGCGAAACTACCAGCAGCTCCCGAGGCCAGCAAAGGCGGGCCTGTGGCTGCTGCTGGCCATCGGACCGGGGCCGTGGCTCACGCGCGCCAGCGGCACCCCGAGAAGGCGACTGCTCTGGCTGGCCGGATCGCTCGCGGTGGTGCTTGGTTGCGCCTGGGCCGGGTTCCTCTCGGGCTGGTTGCTGCCGATCGCCGCTCCCGCCACTCTGGTCGCGGTCCTGGGGATTGCGGGCATCCTCGGCCACGAAGGCGAACTGCTCCGGGAGCGCGCTCGCCTCCTGGGCTGGTACGCCGCCGAGCTGAAGCGCGAGGCCAAGCGCCAGCGCGAGCAGATCGACGGGGAGCTGCACGACGAAGCCCAGCAGCTGGTCATCGCCATGAATCGCCAGGTTCGCCGCCTTCGCCGGAAGAACGAAGAGCCAGGTCTGGCCTCGCTCGAGGACCTCACCCAGCGAGTTCTCGACGAGATCCTCCGGGTCCGGAAGGCCCTCGTTCCCCGTACCTTGAGCCGCGAGGGCCTGGTTCCGGCGATCGGCGAGATGGCCCGCGATCTCTCCGACCGCGGTGGACCCCTGGTGGATGTCAGGGTCGATTCATGGCCGGCAAGGCTCGATCCGTTGCTCGAGTCCGAACTCTTCTGGCTCGTCAAGGAGGCCCTGAACAACGTCAACAAGCACGCCCAGGCCAGGAACGTCGAGATCGTGCTGTCGTGTACGGCGAATTCGCTGGGCGTGAGTCTCGAGGACGACGGCGTGGGCTTTGCGGTCGAGCCACTCGAGCGCCCACCCCAGACCCACGAGCATACGGGCCTTCACCGGATGTGGGTGCGCGCTCGCGGCCTCGGGGGCAACCTGGTCGTGGAGTCGAATCCGGGAAAGGGGACCCGTCTCGTCCTCGAGGCGCCGATCCGGCCTTCAGCTGCGCCGGCGGCGTCCGATCCGCTGGGAACCGTTTAGCCGGTATCGATACGGGGCCATCTCGACCACGACCTCGGACAGCGCGATCTTCGGTGCATAGAGCCCGGTCCAGGCGTGCACCAGATCCCTCAAGGCCTCGATCTGCGTCTGGAATGCGCGCAACGGGAGGTCGGTGAAGTCGGCGGCAAAGGCGTGGGCACGGGAATCCGCGGTAACGTCGGTCGGCATGCAGGCCAGAATACCGACTCGTAAGTTGTTTGTAAAGTGATTATTTTCACTAATCAACAAATTGCCTTGGAGAATAGGCGGCTCCTTGCGATGGACTCGGGGTCGAGGCCCTGGTGGCCGCGGTCCGGATCGGCTGGAGAAGCGGCAAGGCCCCGGCTCGTTGCCGGGGCCTTGCCAAGGAGCGCGACGGATCGGTCGCCCGGAGCTACGTCCTACGTCCCGCTGGGACCGGCGGAGAGGATGACCCCGCCGTGATCGACGCTGGGAAGCACGACCTGACCGTTCTGGACGGTGTACTTCTGCCCCGACATCAGGTCGGTAAGCACCGTGCCGTCCGCGAGATCCGTCTTGGTCGTCGGCACGGTGACCGGCTGGGCTGCGAACTGGTTGTTGACCACCACCAGGATCCGGTCGTAGCTGCCCTGCTTCTCACGAAGGTAGGCATAGACGTTGTTCTGGTTGTCGACGTCGACCGGCTGGAACCAGCCGTCGCGCAGCGCCGGTTCGGCCTTGCGGATGGCGATCAACTTCTGGTACCAGTTCCATGTCGTCATGTTCCAGTCGGCCTGGTTCCAGTCGAAGCAGCGGCGATCGTCGGGATCCTTCTGACCCTGCATGCCGTACTCGTCGCCGTAGTAGATGACGGGAGTCCCGGGATAGGTCATCTGGATCAGCGCGGCCTCCCGCTGGCGATACGGGTCGGTGCCAGCCTCGGTCAGGAAACGCGCCGTGTCGTGGCTGTCGAGGATGTTGAACTCGTCGTTGGTGGCCTGCCCCATCCCGGACCGCTCGGTGGCCAGCTGGGAGTCGAGGTCGCTGGCGGATTCCTGGTGATTGACGAAGGCGAGCACGTCGCTGGCGAAGGGATAGTTCATCGTGGCGTCGAACATGTCGCCCTGAACCCAGGGCGAGGGATCCGTCCAGATCTCGCCGACGATGTAGGCGTTGGGGTTGATGGAAAGAACCTTCTGCCGGAAAGATTGCCAGAAGCCCGGCAGCGTGACCTCGTTGGGTACGTCGAGGCGCCAGCCGTCGATGCCCTGACGCGTCCAGTAATCGACCACGGTGTTGAGGATGTAGTTGGGAACCGCCGGATTGCTGTAATTGAGCTTGGGGAGCATTCCGAATCCCCACCAGCACAGGTAGTTGGGCTGGGGCGAGGTGACGATCGGATAGCCGTAGATCGAGTACCAGTTCCAGTAGGGCGATGAGGGCCCCTGCGCCTTGTCTTGCTGGAAGGCCCAGAAGGTGTCTCCCGTGTGGTTGAAGACCCCGTCGAGGATGAGCTTCATCCCGCGGGCATGCACGTCCGCCACGAGAGTGCGGAAGGTGTCCATCGTCCCGAACTCGGGATCGATCTTGAGGTAATCCGTGGTGTTGTACTTGTTGTTGGACGGGGACTCGAAGATCGGGTTGAGGTAGATCGTGGTGACGCCGAGCTTCTGCAGGTAATCCAGGTGATCGATGACGCCCTGGAGGTCGCCGCCCATGAAGTTGGTGTTGGTCGGGGTAGATCCCCAAGGCATCGTCCCCTGGGGATCGTTGCTCGGGTCGCCGTTGGCGAAGCGCTCCGGGAAGATCTGGTAG
>JAJYIO010000192.1 GCA_021790035.1 bacterium
GTGCAGCGACGATAAATCCTGCATTCCGAAGACCTTCTCGTAGATCTTGATCGAATACGCTCCCCGATCGAGGAAGACGATGTCGGCATCCTCGACCGCCTGCTCGCGAAGCCGCATCATGTCGAGGAGCCTGCGCTGGGTCGACAGCGCCCCGCGATCCAGCTCGGGATACTCCTCGAAGAGATCCCACGCGGCCTCCCGGACGAAGCCCACCCGCAAGGTCGGCAGGTTGAACATCTTCCGCAGGTTGTTGTTCATCTCGAAGAACTGGCGGACCGCCTCCAGCGTCTTCGACTTCCCCGTGCCGGGGGCGCCGTCAAAAACTACCTTGACCGGGCTCATCTTCCTCTCCTCGGGTGTCGAAGGGCGGGGCCGGATATTGCCAGGGACGCCTCGCTCTGCGATCGGCGCACCGGCCCCGGGATTGCTTCAGGCTCGCGCCGTGGCGGCGATCGCCCTCTTGAGGGCTTCCACCTTGTCGGTGCGCTCCCACGGCACGTCGAGGTCGTCGCGACCGAAGTGGCCGTAGGCCGCGGTCTGGCGGTAGATCGGCCGGCGCAGGTCGAGAGCGCGGATGATGCCCGCCGGGCGCAGGTCGAAGGTCTCGAGGATGGCCCGCTCGATGTCCTCCTCGGCCACCGTCGCCGTCCCGAAGGTGTCCACGGCGACCGACGTCGGCCGCGCCACGCCGATGGCGTAGCTCACCTGGACCTCGCACTTGCTGGCCAGGCCGGCGGCCACGACGTTCTTGGCGGCGTGGCGAGCCGCGTAGGCCCCCGAGCGGTCCACCTTGGTGGGATCCTTGCCGCTGAAGGCACCGCCGCCATGCCGGGCGTAGCCGCCGTACGTGTCGACGATGATCTTGCGGCCGGTGAGGCCGGCGTCGCCCTGCGGCCCGCCGATGACGAAGCGACCCGAGGGGTTGAACAGGTAGCGCGTGTCCTGGCGCATCTCCTCGGGCACGACCGGGATCACCACGTGCTCCATGAGGCCTGCCGAGATCGTGGCGTGGTCCACACCCTCGGCGTGCTGCGTGGACACCAGGATCGTGTCGACCCGCACCGGCCGGCCATTGTCGTACTCGACCGTCACCTGGGTCTTGCCGTCGGGGCGCAGCCAGTCGAGCTTGCCGGCCTTGCGCACGTGGGCGAGCTGGCGAGCCAGGCGGTGGGCCAGGGCGATCGGCAGCGGCATCAGCTCGGGCGTCTCGTCGCAGGCAAAGCCGAACATCAGCCCCTGATCGCCGGCGCCGATCTCGTCGATCTCATCGAAGGAGTGGTCCACGGCGGCCGCGATATCCGACGACTGCTGGTCGAGCGCCACCATGACCGCGCAGGAGGCCGCATCGAGGCCGAAGCGCGAATTGGTGTAGCCGATCTCGGCCACCACCTCGCGGACCAGGCGCGGGATGTCGACCCGGGCCTTGCTGGTGATCTCGCCCGTCACCAGGACGAACCCGGTGTTGGCCACCGTCTCGCAGGCGACTCGGGACAGCGGATCCTCGGCGAGCATGGCGTCGAGGATGGCGTCCGAGACCTGGTCGCAGAGCTTATCGGGATGGCCCTCCGTGACCGACTCGGAGGTGAAAAGCTGGCGGCGTAGCTTATTCAAGCGAATCTTCTCCTTTGCAGGCGCCTTCTCCCTGGCCCGGCGGGACGCGGGGCAAAAAGAAAAGGCCTCTCTTGGACGCCACCAAGAGAGACCTCCAGAAAAAGGCTCTCCCATCTGTCGGTCGCCGGTAATACCGGTTCTCGCAGGATTTGGCACCTGGGCATGAAGCCTGGTTGCCTCGGCGTCTTCGGGCCAGTCCCTCAGCCGTCTCTTGATGGGTGATTAGACGGTATCACTCGATCCCCTTGACCGTCAAGCGGCAGGATCGTTGCGGATCGCCGGCCGGGCGAATCATCGGGTCCCATCGATCCCCTCGAACCTGGATGTGGCGCGCCAGACGACGAGAGCTGCCGCCCGGTCAAGAGCGTGAATGGCACCGAAAGGTTGGAATTTTTTGCGGGCCGGGCCCGGCCTGCGGGTATACCACCGAGAGCAACGGGCGAGCGAGACGGGGGGGCGATGAGAGCTGGACGCATCTGGGCGATCTTGCCGGTGATCGGCGTCATGACGGGCTGTGCCTCGCTGCCTGGGCTCGGCAAGGCCACCAGCAGCGTCAAGGGCACGGTGGCCGCGCTCACCAACCTGGCGGCTACCGAGCTCGGAGGGACCGTCCTCGGCCAGAACGGGCAACCGGCGGCCGGGGTTTCCATCACGGCCTACCTGACCAACGCCTCGCCGCTGACCAATGCCTCGGCCCTCACCAACGGGTCGGCCCTGACCAACGGCTCGGCGCTGACCAACGCCTCGCCGTTCCGTGTGCTCGCGTCGGTGCTCGGAGGTCGGCGGACCCAGGCCGTCTACGGCATCCTGGACGTCGGCAGCGCGACGACGAACGCCCAGGGCCAGTACTTCATCACCCCCTCGGCCACCGGGACGTTCAACATCGAGGCCGTCCAGTCCGCCACGAGCAAGGCCTGGGATGGTTCGGTCAGCTTCACAGGCGGCACCAGCGGCCTCGACGCCGGAGTGATGAACCTCCAGCCCACCGGGACCATCACCGGCAAGGTCACTGCGCCCAGCGATCCCTCGGTCACCGACTTCACGGGGGTCGACGTCTTCATCCCCGGATCCTCCTACCTGGCCAAGACCGACGCCAGCGGCAACTACACGATCTCGAACGTGGCCGTTGGAAGCGACTTCTCGCTCGTGGCGCAGGGAGCGGCCAACTCGAGCCTGGGGCAGGCCGAGCAGGACCACATCAAGGTCCAGCCCAACACGACGACCGACGCCCCCGACCTCCAGCTCGTCAGCAGCCCGCCCGTGGTCAACAGCATCACGCCGAACAACGCGGGCCCGGGCAGCTCCATCATCATCGAAGGTTCCAGCTTTGGTGCCTCCACCGGCAAGGACATCTCGGTCCAGTTTGCCGGCGCCCCGGCCACCACGGTCAACCGCCAGAGCGACAACAGCCTCTCGGTCGTGGTGCCGCAGGGAGCCACGTCCGGCAACGTGCTGGTGACGGTGGGCGGGATGGCTGCCGCGGGCTACCCCTTCACCGTCGTGGGCTCGCTGTCGGTCAGTCCGCAGCCGATCCTCGCCGGCACCACGGTCAACATCCCGCTCGTGGCCAGTGACACCAGCGGCAAGTCCATCGCGTACCCGCAAGTCCAGTGGTCGCTGGTCAACGGGACGGCCCCGGCCCCGATCGCGTCGAGCTCGTTCAGCCTGACGGCGGCCACCGTCACCGGCATCACGCCCGGGGCGGCGACGCTGTCGGTCAGCGCCGGCGACGTGACGGAGTCCGTGCCGCTGGATATCTTCGCCATCACGGGCGTCGCGCTCAGCACGGACAGCGTGACCCTCGACGGCCTACCCACGGACGGCACGGCGCCCGCCCCCGGGTTCGTCACCACGGCCACCTTGAGCGCCACCGTGACGGCCACCGACATCGCGGGCCGGCGGGTGACCTGGTCGTCCTCGGATCCCGCGGTAGTGACGGTCGACGCCAGCGGCGATCTGGCAGCCACCATGACCCCGGGCTCGGCCACCATAACGGCCTCCTCGATCGACGATCCCACCAAGATCGCCACCGCCTCGGTCGTGGTGACGAGCCAGGGTCAGCTCGACCTGGGGATCAACTGATGCCGCGACTCCTCTCGCTTGTTTCAGGCGCGGCCACGGCGGCCCTGGTGCTGCTGGCCGGCTGCAAGGCCACCGGCCTGGCCGGTGCGGTGCAAGGCATGCTGCCCGAGGTGGGCACATCGCAGCTTGCGGCACCCGCTTTGGGGCCGGCGACGCTCGGCTCCGCCGCAGGCCCGGCGGCCCGTCCGACCGGTCGCCTGGATCTCGTGATCCGCTGGCCTCAGGGCGGCACCGGCCTGGCCGGCTACCGCACCCAGCTCCTGCCGGATAGCACGGACCTCCTCGACATCACGGTCAGTTCCGGCAGCACCCCGATCGCCTCCGCCTCCGTGGCGCGGCAGGCGGGGGTGGCCACGGCGAGCGCCTCGCTGGTCCTGCCAACTGCCGACAACCTCTCGGTCGAGGTCGATGCCCGCGCCGCGGGCACGTTCGACCCGATCGCCCTGGGGACGGCCTCCGGGGTCAACATCCTCCAGAGCAAGAGCACGCCGGTCTCGATTTCGATGACCCCGCAGTACTTCCCGACCATCCAGTCGCTGAGCACCGACGTGGCTTCGCCGGGCCAGACCGTGACCTTCTCGGGTCTCAACCTCGCGGTGCCCTGGGCCGCGCCGCCACAGGTCATGTTCTCGGGCTCCGGCGCGTCCGTGTCCGCAGCCGTGACGATCGCAAGTTCGTCGTCCCTGCTCGTCACGGTGCCCGCCGGCGCCACCGTGGGTCCCGTGCAGGTGATCGATGACGGCGTTCCGTCGCAGTCGAACGCCATGTTCTGGGTCGCCACGGGCCTGTCGATCGCCTCGACCCAGGCCGCCTGGGATCCCAGCCCCGCGGGTACCCGCCTGCTGGCTACCGGCCAGTCTTTGCCGCAGCTTTCGGCCACCGCGCAGTTCGTCTTCGCCCCGAACGCGACCTACAGCGCCGAGCCGCAGCCGACCTGGTCGACCAGCCAGGCGCTGGGCGCTTACAACCCGTCTTCGGGATTCGCCTCGGTCTTCACCGCCGGCGGCAAGACCGGCTCGACCGTCTGCTCGGCGACGCTGGGGTCGCTGCAGTCCAACTCGCTCACGGTCAACGTGCGCAGCGTCACCATCGCGATCACCCCCTTGACGGCGCGGATCGGGCCTTCCGGGGCCATCGATGCGACCTACAGCGCAGTCGACACCCTCTCGGATACCCCGAGCGACACCTCGACGCTGAGCGCGGCCGTCTTCTCGGTGAGCACGGATTCGGTCGCCATCGATCCCAGCTCGGGGCTGGCCACCGTGGCCAACATGGGCAGTGAAGGGAACTTCGTCGTGACGGCCGCCTCTCCGATCGATCCCACGCAGAGCGCGACCGCGGCTGTCACGCTCGGCAACTACGAGATCTCCGCCCTCACCGCCGAGTATGGGGTCATGTCCGGTCCGATCGGCGTGGCGCTCGACGCCACCGGAGACGTCTGGGTCAGCGATACGGGAGACGGCTTACTCAAGGTCCTGGAGCACCCGCTCTCCGGGTCCACCCTCGTGGCCCTTACCAGCACCGCCCTGATGGGGCTCACCGACGGGGTCGGTACGACGACCCACTGGGCTCCCACGGGCCTGGCCGTGGACTCGCTGGGTGACGCCTTCGTCGCGAATCCTCTGGACAACGTGATCCGCGAGATCACCCCCCAGGGCGCCTCCTCGATCTATGCGGGGAACAGCAACGGATATGCGGGCTACCAGGATTCCGCCAGCGGTCCGCCGGCGTTCAACGGTCCGCAGGGCGTGGCCCTCGACGCTTCGGGCGACCTCTTCGTGGCGGACACCAACAACAACCGGATCCGCGAGGTCACTCCCTCCGGCACGGTGACCACGTTCGCCGGGTCCGGCAATGTGGCGGAAGCCGACGGAACCGGAACGGCTGCCGCCTTCAACAGCCCGGTGGCCCTGGCGTTCGACAGCTCGGGCAACCTGTTCGTCGCCGATAGCGGGGGCAGCGCGATCCGCGAGATCACGCCGGCAGGCGTGGTGTCGACCGTTGCAACCAATGTCTGGACCGCATCTGGCGTTGCCGTCGACGGCCAGGGCGACGTCTTTGCGACCGATGGTTCCAACAACGCCGGCGCGGTCTACAAGATCTACCCCGGCGGCCATGTCGTGCAGATCGCCGGCGGTGATC
>JAJYIO010000193.1 GCA_021790035.1 bacterium
GGCTCTGCCTCGTTCTTCGGTGAAGCGCTATACCGGTCGCGCTCGGGCGCCGACAGGGCCGAATGGGCGGCGGCCAGGCGGGCCACCGGCACGCGGAAGGGCGAGCAGCTCACGTAATCGAGCCCGATCTGGTGCGAGAACTCGATGGACGACGGATCGCCCCCGTGCTCGCCGCAGATGCCGAGCTTGATCTTGGGCTGGACGCTCCGGCCCTTCTCGATGGCGGTCTGCATGAGCCGGCCGACGCCGTCGCGATCCAGCTCCACGAAGGGGCTGATGGGCAGGAGCTTCTGTTCGAGGTAAGAGAACAGGAACGAGCGCTCGGCATCGTCGCGGGAGTAGCCCCACGTCATCTGGGTCAGGTCGTTCGTGCCGAAGCTGAAGAACGACGCGCTCTGGGCGAGCAGGTCCGCGACGAGCGCCGCCCGGGGCACCTCGATCATCGTACCGAACAGGTAATCCACCGTCGTGCCGCGGGCCGCGAACACCTGGGCGGCGACGGCCTCGAACTGCTTCTTGGCGACCTGGAGCTCGGCGGGATGCCCGACCAGCGGGATCATGACCTCGGGCAGGACCGAGATGCCCCGGGCCTTGAGGTCGCAGGCCGCGTCGAGAATGGCGCGGATCTGCATCTCGGAGATCTCGGGGTGCAGCAGGCCGAGGCGGCAGCCCCGCAGGCCCATCATGGGGTTGATCTCGTGGAGGTCGTGGACCGTCTTGAGGAGCTCCTTCTTGGCCGCGAGCTGGGCGGGTTCGGCGCCGGTGGCCTCGAGTCGGGCAACCTCTTCGGTGAGCTTGAAGACGTCGGGCAGGAACTCGTGCAGCGGCGGGTCCAGCAGGCGGATGGTGACGGGGAGCCCGGCCATGGCCTCGAAGATTCCGGCGAAGTCGGCCCGCTGGAACTTCTCGAGATCGGCCAGGGCCGACTGGCGCTCGGCCGGGGTCTTGGCCAGGATCATCCGCTGCACCACGGGCAGGCGGTCGGGGGCGAAGAACATGTGCTCGCTGCGGCACAGGCCGATGCCCTCGGCGCCGAACTCCCGCGCCCGCCGGGCGTCCTCGGGGGTGTCGGCGTTGGCCCGCACGCGGAGCCGGCGGAACTGGTCGGCCCATTCCATGATGCGGGCGAACTCCCGGGAGGGCTCGGGGGCGATGGTCGGCACCAGGCCCTTCATCACCTCGCCCGTGGACCCGTTGATGCTGAGGAAATCGCCCTTCTTGAACACCACTCCGCCGGGTGCCGTGAGCGTCTGGGTCTGCAGGTCGACCTTGATCTCCTCGCAGCCGACGACGCAGGGCTTGCCCATTCCGCGAGCCACGACGGCCGCGTGGCTGGTGTTGCCGCCGCGGCTGGTCAGGACGCCCTTGGATGCGATCATCCCGTTGATGTCGTCGGGAGACGTCTCGGGGCGGACCAGGAGGATGGCCTGGCCGGACTGGGCCATCTCCACGGCCTCGTCCGCGGTGAAGGCGATCGCCCCGCCCACGGTTCCAGGTGAGGCCGCCAGGCCCTTGGCCAGGATCTCGACCTTGGCCTTGGGATCCAGGTGGGGCAGGAGCATCTGCACGACGTGGCCAGGCGCCAGGCGCATCACGGCCTCTTCGTGAGTGATGAGGCCCTCGTCGACCATGTCGCTGGCGATCTTGGCCGCGGCGACGCCCGTGCGCTTGCCGGTGCGGGTCTGCAGCATGTAGAGCTTGCCCCGCTCGATGGTGAATTCGATGTCCTGGGTGTCGCGGTAGTGCTTCTCGAGGAACGTCGCGACCCGCTGGAACTCGGCGAAGGTCTCGGGCATGACCGATCCCAGATCGGCGATGGGGCGCGGCGTGCGGATTCCAGCCACGACATCCTCGCCCTGGGCGTTGGTGAGGAACTCTCCGTAGAGCTTCTTCTCGCCCGTGCTCGGATTGCGGGTGAACGCCACGCCCGTGGCGGAGTCCTCGCCCATGTTGCCGAAGACCATCGCCTGGATGTTGACGGCCGTGCCGAGGCTGTCGGGGATGCCCTCGTGGCGCCGGTAGGTGATGGCGCGTTCGCTGTTCCAGCTGTTGAACACGGCCTCGATCGCCATCTCGAGCTGCGCCGAGGGCTCGTCCGGGAAGGGCTTGCCCAGCTCTTTCTGTACCAGGGCCTTGAACGCGTGCATCACGTCCTTGAGCGTGGCGGCATCGAGCTCGGTGTCGACCTTGGCGCCGGTCTTGTGCTTGAACTCCTCGAGCACGTGCTCGAACTTGTTCATCTTGATGCCGAGCACGACGTTGGAGAACATCGCGATGAAGCGGCGGTAGGCGTCGTAGGCGAAGCGCTCGTTGCCGGTCTGGTGGATGACGCCCTCGACGGTCTTGTCGTTGAGGCCCAGGTTGAGGATGGTATCCATCATGCCGGGCATCGAAAACTTGGCGCCGCTGCGAACCGAGACCAGGAGAGGATTGGCCGGATCGCCGAACATGTGGCCGGTCTTCTTCTCGACATCGGCCAGAGCTGCGCGGACGTGAGCCTCGAGACCGTCAGGCAGGTGGCCGCCCGCGGCCAGGAACGCCAGGCAGGCCTCGGTCGTGATCGTGAAGCCCGGCGGCACCGGGAGGCCGTTGGAGGCCATCTCCGCCAGGCCCGCCCCCTTTCCTCCGAGAAGGTCGCGCATCGACGCGTTCCCTTCCGAGAACAGGTAAACCCGCTTGGTGGCAGTCATCTGCGCCGTTGACATCGTCTCGTCTCCCCAATGCCGACCGGTGGCGTCTGGTCGCCGCGCACCGTGCGAGTCCCATCGACGGGTCCTTGGCGTCGCCATCGCAAGGAGAGACTTGTTCGAGGACCGGAGTTCTCGCCTCTCGTGGCAGTCGGCGCGGGGCCCGGATGGTGAAGCCTAGCAGGCTATCGGCCCGAAGCGCAACGTCCGGGAGATCGCAGCACGAGAATCGGTCGCCAACGGACGCGAGCCCTGGGGCGCAAAGGCGCTCGACGGTTGAACGAGGCGATCTTCGTGGAGGAGTCGGGGTTCCCCGTGCCCGCGGTTGGGTATAGCGTGGGTAAAAGGGGTACCACACCGTGACAGGAGGCCACTTGGAAGGGAAAACCGCACGCAACATCCTGACCAGGCTGGTCGTGACCGCCGATCTTCAGGCCGGACTGGACGCCGCGCTGGCGGCCCTCGTTCGAGACGAAGGCGCCCGGTCCGCCGCCATCATCGAGCGCAGTGGCTTGTTTCTGGCCAGTGCCGGCCAGGGGCCGGTGACGGAATCCGCCCTGGCCGCGCTGGTCGCCGGGGTCTTCAAGAGCTTGACGGCCCTCTCGGAGCTGATGGGGGAGGGTGAGGTATCGACCTTCCAGCAGACCGGGCCCAGCAGTTACACGGTCTTCAACTTGCTGGAGTCGGGCGACGCTCTGGTGGCTTCGTTCCCGCCGAGCAAGCCAGCACGGGACGTGGGTGGTGCGCTCAATCTGGCGATCGCCAAGATCTCCCCGCTCCTCAAGAAGGCGCGCAGCGAAGGGGCCGCAACCGGCCTCAAGCTCGATGCGGACAGCATCGACAGCGTCCTGGGGAACCTCTAGGGGGGATTGTTCGGTCTTGCTTTAAAGACGATACTACCAGGGAGGTACTTGCTGAGCTCGTCGTCCGGCTGAGGGGAAGGGCCGGTTCCGGGGGCGAGCGATGTTTGATTCGCAAATGATTCATCTGTCCGAGGTTCTTACGGGCCAGGTCGTAGGTCCGCTGGCCCGCCTCTGGAGCGAGGCCGACGACGAGGCCGACTTCTGCCGCCAGGCCGCCCGCGTCTGGTGCGGTGCGCTGGGCGTCACGGGGGCCTTCGTGGCCTTTCGCGCCGAGGTCTCGCAGCCGTGGTGCGCTTTTTCTTCCGACGACGCGCTCGAGCCCCGGCTGTCCGAGCTGGTGGCCGGCCTCGTCGAGGGGTCTTCGTCGGTGCTGACCGACGGGGCCGATTCCTGGTACCCGGCCCAGCTCACGGTTCCCCGTCCGCTGGGAGCCGTCCTGTTCGTCCCCGAGCCGCTCGGGGCCGAGGCCCAGTCGGCCCTCAACATCATGGCGGCCGGCCTGTCCGCTCATGCGCTGGGTCGGCGGGCCATGCGAGCCGATGCGATGGTGGGGCAGGTCGCGCGCAAGCTGCAGGCCCTCCAGCTCCTGACGTTGAACGTCAACACGACCTACGACCTGGGCGGCCTCTCGCAGGGGCTGTGCAACATCGTGGCGCAGGCCATGGGGGTCGAGGTCGCCTTCCTGTATCACCGCGAGGCGGGCGGCTTGCGTATCGTCGAGGATCTCGAGGTCTTTTCCGCGGCGGGGGGATCCTGGCGCGAGGTGCTGGCCCAAGGACAGGCCAATGCCGGCGATTCGCTGTTGCCGCTGGAGCAAGCGGGCTTCCTGGCCGAGGTCCTGTCCTCGGGCCGGGCCCAGGCGATCGACGACGTGAGCGCCGCCGTGGCGTCCGTTCCGCAGCTCGCGGGTCGCCGGCTGGCGTCTTTGGCTGCAGCCCCCCTGGTGACCCAGCGCGAGGAGCTCGGGGTTCTGGTCGTGGGGAGCCTGCGGCCCCGCTACTTCTCCTCGCTCGAGCTCGACACCCTCGAGGAATTCGCGCAGGCCGCCACGGGCGCCCTCTTGATTTCGCGGCTCTATTCCACCGCCCGCGAGGAGGGCGAGCGGGCGGGAACCCTGGTGGCGCAGCTCCGCGAGCTGACCCGCGCCACGCACGAGGTCGGCAAGACGCTCGACATCCATCGCGCCTGCCAGGAGCTGGTCGAGCAACTGCCGCGCTTCATGAGCCCCATCCACTGGGTCGACGTGTTCCTTTGCAAGGGCGACGACTGGTCCTTTGCCACCGGGTCCAGCTCCAACTTCTCGAGTCCCCCCGACCAGTGGCTCTACTACCTGGACAAGACCGGCTATCCGCCATCGGTCGAGCTGCCCCGGGAGGCGCTGGCGGGGACTCCCTTCGAGCAGGCCGGCAACGTGTTGCTCTTCCCGATGCGAAAGCAGCACGACTGGCTCGGTCTGGTCGTGGTAGCGACCGAGACGGCGACCCAGACCCTGGGGCGAGACATGGTCGAGACCCTGGTCACGCACACGGCCTCGGCCCTGTCCAACGCCATCTCCTGGGAGCGCGAGCACGAGCGGTCGATCACCGATGGTCTGACCGGGGTCTACAACCGGCGGTTCTTCAACCAGCGCCTGGTCGAAGAGCACGAGAAGGGTGAGCGTTACCGGCGTCCCTTCGGCCTCATCCTGCTCGACATCGACCACTTCAAGCGTTGCAACGACCTCCTCGGCCACCTGGCGGGTGACAATCTGCTCAAGGAGATCGCCACGGTCCTGCGCGATTACACCCGCAAGGTCGACATCGTGGCTCGCTACGGCGGAGAGGAATTCGCCGTCATCCTCCCCGAGGCCACTTTCGACGGGACCCAGAAGACCGCCGAGAAGTTGCGGCGCGCCATCGAGCGTCACGGCTTCAAGGAGCAAGAGCAGCTTCCGGGCGGCAACATCACCGTCAGCCTGGGCTTTGCCTGCCATCCCCTGCATGGTCGCACGCCGGAGCAACTCATCGCGGTGGCTGACCAGGCCCTGTATTCGGCCAAGCAGGCCGGCCGCGACCGGGTCGGCGTGCCGGCGCTGCCGGAGTAGGGGAAGGGGATTCTCCCTCGCGCTGTGCGCTCGGGCAGTGACTCGAGGGAACCCGCTGGTTCCCTCGAACTCTCTCCGGCTGCGGGCAAGCTGCTTCGCGGCTGCGCACTCGAGGTGGCGGGGGTTCTGGAGGGAAGGATGCCGGCCGCATGCGGATGGCGCTGCTGGCAGGGGAAGGGGATTCTCCCTCGCGCTGT
>JAJYIO010000194.1 GCA_021790035.1 bacterium
GCGGCAGGCCCCGTGACAGGGCTGGCGCTCGTGCCTGGCATCCCCGTGAAGGCGCCCGGACTCGGCGCGTAAGGGTTCCACGCAGGCGCGTCTGGCCTCGGCGCATTGCAACCGACGGCGCCTGTTGCGACGGCCACCGAGGCCGCCAGGAGAATCTTCCACCGGATCGTCATCCGACACCTCCTCGCAGCAACGCTCACCAATCGCCCCCGATCGGTCCAAACCGATCCCGAAGCGAGCGCAGGCCCGGCGGCCCCCGCCGGCCAGCGCCCATGGCACGCTGCGACTACCCCACCTGCGGGTCAGCTTAAGCGAGGCCCTGGCCCCGCACAACGCGCGCAGGGCCGCTCGGGGCCACCCCACGGATACCGAGGGTTCCGGCCCGCACCCGAGGTCCTGCGGAGCACACCGTCGCTGCCGCCAGCCACTCGTTTTCGCCCCGAGACGACTTTTTTTGCCTGCGGCCAGGCAGAGGGCCACCTCTTCCTGTGCGCAGGCCAGGAAAGCCTTCTCTAACGCCTCGGGCCTACGGTATGATGAAGTTTGAGCAACCGAGGAAAGGGGGCATGGGCTGCCGATGTCGATCGTGCCCTTCACACCCGGCCCCAAAGGGGAAGCGGTCAAGCATAACGATCGCGGGGTCGCCCTCCACGAGCAGGGAGATCTCGACGGCGCGGTGACCGAATACCGCGAGGCCATCGCGATCGATCCGGCCTATGCCAACGCGCATTTCAACCTCGCGCTGGCGCTCCACGACCAGGGCAAGGTCGACCAGGCCATCGGGTCGTATCGGGATGCCACGCGCCTGGACCCCGATGACCCCGAGGCCCTGCTCAACCTTGGCGTCGCACTGCAGGCCAGGGGCGAGATCGAGGAGGCACGATCGTGCCTCAAGGCCTGCGTCACGCTCGATCCGGACTACGCTTGCGCGCACTGCAAGCTCGGGGCTCTGCTCTACGATACGGGCGACCTCGATCAGGCCTCGTGGGAACTCAAGAAGGCCCTGCGCCTCGATCCGCACTGCCCGGAGGGCCATCACACGCTGGGGCTCGTCCTGTTCGAACGCGGCAAGACCGAAGCCGCCCAGGGCGAACTCCGCCGCGCAATCGACCTCGATCCGTCCCACCTCGACGCAACTCGGGATCTCGGTCGGGTGCTCCAGCAGACCGGCAACCTCGACGCCGCGGTATCCGAATACCGAAAGGCTCTCCTCATCGAGCGCGACAACTTGCACGCCCGCGTCGGTCTCGCCTCGATCTTGACTCAGCGGGGCGATTTCAACGGCGCCATCGATGCCTTTGGCCAGATCCTCGCCGAAGCGCCTGACTTCGGCCCCGCCCACCTCGGGCTGGGCGAGGTGCACCAGGCGCTGGGCGATCTGCCAGCGGCCATCGCCTCCTTCCGCCGGGCAACCGATATCCTCCCCACCGCAGCCGACGCCTGGCTGGCCCTCGCCGAAGCCCTCCACGCCGGCCACGATACGAGATCTGCCCTGGCGGCTTACGAGACGGCTGGCCGGCTCGCACCCCAAGATCCCGCAGTTCACGAGGGTTACGGCTGGGCCCTCCTCCACAACCGGGAGCCCGGCGAGGCGGTTCGCTCCTTCACGGAGGCCGTCCGGCTGAGCCCCGATTCCGTGGGCTCCCGTTTCGGACTGGCATCTGCCCTGGCAGCCCAGGGCGCCGCCGAGGATGCGGTGGCGGCGTTCGAAGACGTGATTCGCCGTCAGCCGAACCATGCCGCCGCCCACGTCCAGCTTGGCGCCCTTTTGCTGGCAAAGGGACGGATCACGGAGGCCAGCCGCGTGCTTCAGGCTGCCATCGATCTGGACCCCAGCCTGTTCGGCGCGTACATGCAGCTCGGGCTGGCACGCCTGCTGCAAGGACGCCTGCGCCTGGCCGTCTCGACCTGGCTGGCCGGCTTGCAATATGCGAGGTCCCGCTCGTAGCCGCCAGGATACGGGCGACCGTCTCTGGGGTGGCTAGACCCGTTTCAGCTTGACCTGACTCCGGCTTGTGTCCGCGCCCCCTCGCCTCACGTACAAAAGCACGCTTCGGCTTCGGGTCCGTGCGGGCGCACCCGGGTTCGAGTCAACCGAGAGTCGGTCTATGCCCTGCGCCGCTCGGAGCCTTCCATCGACATGACCCACTCGGTGTACCGGGGGTTATCGGTGGGATCCTCTCGCAGCGCCATCCGGAAGGTGATGCGATCCTTGACGGGCCGGAAAGACACGACCTCGACGATCTCGGGACAGTAGCCCTCACGGCGGAGATCCTCGATGGCCTTCTGCGGGCTGACCAGGACGGTCTTGTCTCCCGAGAGCGGGTCGAACGAGATCAGCGTCCCCCCCTCGGCATCGCCACGCGGACCCTCAATGGCCAGCAGCCGACCGTCAGGCGACCAGCCGACGCGCTTCCAGACGAGGTCAGAGCCGTCCGACGGGACGGGAATCCGCTTGCCGCTCTTGCGCTCGAAGACGGTGAGCGTGTTGGAAGCCCCCTTGATGGAGCTGTCCAGGACGGCGACGAAACGACGGTCGGCGCTCATCCGGACCTCGCCCTGCTGGGCGGTGCGCTGGGCCAGCCCCACGGCGGGCTCACCCGCCGAGGCCGGCAGGAGGTCGGGCACCCAGATTCGCTCGGTCGGGCGCAGAAAATTCTGATTCATCGCGGGGTTACGGCGCATGAGCTCCGCCACGGGCACACCCGAGGCGCGGGCGATCGCCCCGAGGGTATCGCCTGGCCGGACCAGGTAAGCGAAGGCCGGACCGCGACCGGGCCGATCGTTGGGGGACAAGCCCGCCGGGATGGGCAGCCGTGCCGGACGCGCGACGCCCGGCTGGCGCAACATGGCAGTGGACACGAGACCTTCCTCCTCCGCGGACAAGAGGCAACCCGTACGACCGGTCGCCTTGCCCGACGAGCCATGACGGCTCTCCGTCTTTATCGTGATCAGGTGCCGATGACTGACGCGCTTGCACGTTAAGGTTGGACAAATGAATACCCATGAGGGCTTAACCGAGCCTTCCCGCTCCCGGTGCGCTACACTGTCATCATGACCACAGAGAATGGCCTGATGCGCCTTTACCAGTTCGAGTCGTGCCCGTACTGCCACCAGGTACGGCAGAAGATGAGCGAGCTCCTGCTCACCTACGTCACGATCAACATACCGAAGGACCGTTCCAGCCGGCAGGAGGTCATCGCGGTCTCCGGGCAGCCGAGCGTGCCGGTCCTGGTCGACGGCGACGTCGTGCTGGCCGACGAGAACGACATCATCGCGCACCTCGAGAAGAAGTACGGCAAGAGATAGGCAGCAGGGTGTCGGACAACCCGAACTCGCGGCTCGACGGCCTGGTCAAGGTCACGGCGGCCGGCGGGCGCATTCGCGCCCTGGCCGCCTACACTACCGGCATCGCCGAGACCGCCCGTCTGGGCCACCAGACCGCGCCCCTGGCGACGGCAGCCCTTGGCAAGGCCCTGACGGGCGGCCTGCTCCTGGCGAATGCGCTGATGAAGGAAGAAGGTCGCCTCACCATCCGAATCGTCGGCGGCGGACCGATCGGCGGAATCATCGTGGACGCGGGAGCAGATGGCTCGGTGCGCGGCTACGTGGGCCGGCCCGATCTCTATCTATCGCAGGGCGACAAGGACATCGTCGACATCGGCCTGGCCGTCGGGCGCGAGGGTTTCCTGTACGTGACGCACGACCGAGGGACCGGTCATCCATACACCGGCGTCGTCCAGCTGGTCAGCGGCGAACTCGGCGAGGACTTCACCCATTACCTGGCGACCTCCGAACAGATCCCCGCCGCGGTCTCGCTGGGCATCTTCATCAATCGCGACGGCACGGTGGCCAGCGCGGGCGGGTTGCTGGTCCAGTTGCTACCCGATGCCGGCGACGAGATCGCCTGGCGCCTGGAGCAGACGATCAAGAGCCTGCCGGGCTTCTCGGAGCTGATGAACCGCTGTGCGACGCCTGAAGACGTGGTGCGCCAGGCCCTGGAAGGATTCCAGGTCGACGCGATCTCGCATCATCCGGTGGGATTCCGGTGCCACTGCTCGCAAGAGAAGGTGATGGCGGCGATCGCCAGCCTGGGCGAGCAGGAGATCCGCTCGATGATCCAGGAAGACGGCAAGGCCGAGGTTCGATGCCACTTCTGCGGACACCAGTACCACGTCAGCCGCGCAGAGCTGAACGCGCTCATCGAGGCCAGTTGAAAGCTGGCGCCCGAGAACGCACGCGGGTGGCGGCCGGCCCGTACCCGTTCCAGCCGCCGGTCGAAGTCCTAGACGGCGCGCTTGATCTTGCCTGCCTTGAGGCAGGAGGTGCAGACCCGGACCTTGCGAATCGTACCGTTGCCGATATCGGCACGGACGCTCTGCAGGTTGGGCAACCAGCGGCGCTTGGTGTGGACGTTGGAATGGCTGACGCTGAACCCGGTGGCAGGTCCCTTGCCGCAAACTTGGCACTTCCAGGCCACGATGAGATCCTCCAGGTAGGGGTCCGTCCCCCGAAGGGTGGACCGAGAACAGAAAAGTCACAGACGGAGCCCGTTCACACGCGGCGACGCCCGCTCCGATAAAAGAAGTCGAATGGAGAACCTACCATACCTTTCGCCCTCCGGCAAGCGCCCCGTCGAGGTCCTGGTGGTCGGAAACACCCGCGCCACGCTCACCGCCTTCACTCCGAGCCCGACCCCGCTCGAGGCCGTACCGACGGACGAGCTGGCAACTGGCGCCCTGGAGCTTCTCCAGGCACGGCGCGACGCCCAGGCGGACCTGGTGGTCATCAGCGTGGTCCCGCACATCGAGCCCACGATCGCCGCGCTCTTTCCCGACGCCAGGTTCCTCACCGCCGGAGCCGCGCCGATCGATGTCGCCTACTCGGATCCGTCGACCCTCGGGCCCGATCGGGTCGCCAACGCGCTTGCCGCACGAGCCCTGTTCGGGGCACCGGTCCTTACGGTCGACTGCGGGACCGCCACGACCTTCACCGCGGTGGATCGCGAGGGTCGCCTCGCGGGGGGGGCGATCGCCGTGGGCCTCGGGACCGCCCGCGACGCGCTGGCGGCCAGGGGTGCGCGACTACCCGCCGTCGATCTTGCGGTGTTGCCGCCCGGCCCTGCCACCGACACCCGTTCGGCCCTCCAGATCGGCCTCGTCCATGGCCACGCGGGCTTGATCCGGCACCTTTGCGATCTGCTGGCGCCGGACACCCCGATCCTGCTGACGGGTGGCTGGAGCGCGCTCCTGGCCCCCCTCATCCCGCGCTCGAGCCGCATGGAACACCTCACCGCCCTCGGAGGCAAGGTCTTTCATGACACCTGATGACGTCGACCTCTCCTCGCTGCGCGCCCACCACTTCCTGTGCCTCACGACCTTCGCCGGCAAGGGCTACTCGCCTGAATTCGTGGCAAACATGAACCGGGTCTTCGGGGCTGCCCAGCGGGGCGAGATCGCCAGGTTGCGGGCCACGGCAGAGGCCGATCCGATCTGCGGGGCCTGTCCCCACCTCCAGGATCGCTCGGCTGCCGACGGCTGCACCTTCGGCGCCTCCATCGCCGCACGAGATCGCCGGATGCTGCGAGCGATGGGCTGGCGGGAGAACCAGGAAGTCGACTTCGCGGCGGCCATTGCGATCATCCTCGAGCGCCACCGCGACCTCATGCGCGAGGTCTGCCGCGGCTGCGACTGGGCAACCATTTGCGGAGAAGAACGCTTCACGCTCCATCCCACAACCGCGGACGGCAACCCGCAAGGCAACGTCCTCGCCACCTGAAGAGCCAAGCGGCGAAGCGGCTTGCCCTCAAGCAGGAGAGAGTTCGAGGG
>JAJYIO010000195.1 GCA_021790035.1 bacterium
CAGCTGCACCCCGGGAAGGTCCGCGAAATCAGGCCCGGCGTAATCCGCCGCACAACCCGCCACGACGATCGCAGCGTCAGGATTGGCCCGATGAGCCCGCCGCAGGAGCTGGCGACTCTGGCGATCAGCCTCGCGGGTGACCGTGCACGTGTTGACGACGTAGATGTCGGCCGCCGAGTCGAAGGGAACGACCGCCAGGTCCCAGGCGAGCTGCGAGACGAGGCGAACGGTCTCCGCCTGGTTGGTCTTGCAACCCAGGGTCGCGAAGGCGATGCGAGGCACGGAAGCCATGGAGTATTCCCAGCTTGAATGGATCGGGCCCGAAGAGTCAACGTGAACCGGTTGCAAGGCGATTCCAGGCGCATCGCCTCTTGAGTGCTGCCCCAAATGGCCTTCCCGGACGGCATCATGGCGATATCGGAGGTTTCGAATGGCGTCGGTAGGCTGTTTCTGGCGGATTGCGGCGCGATTTCGAGCGGCATAATCTGGCACTAACCGTTTAGACACCTGGCCGCCATCCCGGAGCCTATCCGAGCGCGGTACAATGTCGGCGTCCAGGTCTTCATGTCGCATTTCAGAACGCTTGACGACGCAGTCGTGATCCTCGCTTCCGCCTCTCCGCGCCGAGCGGAGCTGCTTGAGCAAGCCGGCATTCCCTTCCAGGTGGCATCCGCCTTGGGGGTGGAGGAGCGTGCCCTGCCCGATGAAACTCCGTCCGAGACGGCCCTGCGCCTTGCCGGGGCCAAGGCCGAGGCCGCCCGGTCAAGGTACCCCGACGCCGATGTCGTGATCGGGGCCGATACGATCGTCGTCATCGACGGCCAGGCTCTGGGCAAGCCCCGGGACTCGGCGGATGCAGAGCGAATGCTGGCGCGTCTGTCCGGCCGGGAGCATGCCGTGGTGACCGGCTTTGCCGTGCTCGGCCGCGGCTCTCGCATTTGTGGGGCCGAGACCACTCAGGTGCGATTCCGGCAGCTCGAGCCGTCCGAGATCTCCCACTACGTCGCCACCAAGGAACCACTCGACAAGGCCGGCGCCTACGGCATCCAGGGGCGCGGCGCCCTGCTGATCGAGGGTATTTCCGGGGACTACACCAACGTCGTCGGCCTTCCGCTGCCGGCGATCGCCTCCGCCTTGCGGCACCTCGGCTGGAGGATCGGATGATCGCCATGCGGCCTCGCGAGCGGCTGTGGCGCCAAGGGGCCGCAGCTCTTTCCGATGCCGAGCTATTGGCGATCGTGCTCAACACGGGGCGGCCAGGCGCGCCGGTGCTGGCCGTTGCCGCCGAGCTCCTCAAGGCGTTTGGCGGGCGCTCGCTCGGCAACGCCAGCCCCACCGAGCTCTGCAAGATCCCGGGTGTGGGTCCGGCCAAGGCCGCCCGGCTCACTGCCGCGATCGAGCTGGGTCGCCGGGCGTTCGCTCCCGCAGACGAGCGGCCGGTCGTACGCTCGGCCCAGGCGGCATACGCCTTGGTCGCTCCCCGGCTGGATGGCTGCTCTCAGGAGAGCGTGGTCGTGCTCTTGATGGACGCCAAGGGGCGCCTTCTGGGCGAGCCTCTCGTCGCGCTCGGCGGACTCTTCGAGGTGGAGCTCCATCCGCGGGAGGTCTTCCGGCCGGCAATCCGCCAGGGGGCGGCGAGCCTGCTGCTGGCCCACGGACACCCGTCGGGCGATCCCCGGCCGAGCGCCCAGGACCTGACGGCGACCCGTCGCCTTCTCGAGGTCGCAGATATCATAGGTATTCCCATCGTCGATCACCTCATCGTGGGGAGCGGTCGCTATACCAGCCTCAGGGCCACGAGCGCCTTGTGGGACTCAAGCCCTGAGCCAGGGCGCATTTCAGGCCAGCACTCCGCCCGCGGGGGCGGCCAACCAGGAAGGATCTGACTTCGTGTTCGACAGCCTCTTCAGCCGCTTCAGCCGCGACATGGGGATCGACCTCGGCACCGCCAACACCCTGGTGTTCGTGCGGGGCAAGGGTATCGTTCTCCGGGAGCCGAGCGTCGTTGCCATTCAGCAGAACCAGCGCAGCGTGGCCCTGGCGGTCGGCGAGGAGGCCAAGCAGATGCTTGGCCGGACGCCAGGCAACATCGTCGCCATCCGCCCCCTCATGGACGGGGTGATCGCCGACTTCGACGTTGCCGAGACCATGCTGAAGCACTTCATCAACAAGGCGCATGAGCGCCAGGGGGGCTTCCGGCCGCGCATGGTCATCGGCATCCCGTCCGGAGTCACGGGCGTGGAGCGCCGGGCCGTCATGGATGCCGCGCTCCAGGCGGGAGCTCGCGAGGTCTACCTCATCGAGGAACCGATGGCGGCGGCGATCGGTGCGGGCTTGCCGGTTTCGGAGCCCACGGGATCGATGATCGTCGACATCGGCGGGGGCACCACCGAGGTCGCCGTCATCTCGCTGGGTGGCATCGTCGTGTCCAAGTCGGTTCGCATCGCCGGCGACGAGCTCACCGACTCCATCGTGCAGTTCCTCAAGAAGGTGCACAACCTGTCCATCGGGGAGCGCACCGCCGAGGAGATCAAGATCCGTCTGGGCTCGGCGTATCCGCGTGGCGACGAGAAGATCATGGAGGTCCGCGGCCTCAACCTCATCAGCGGCCTGCCTCGCACCGTCACGATCAGCTCGTCGGAAGTTCGCGAGGCGATCCTGGAACCGGTCACTGCCATCGTGGACGCCGTGCGCGACACGCTCGAGAAGACCCCGCCCGAGCTAGCCGCCGACATCATCGACCGCGGGATCGTCCTGGCCGGGGGCGGGGCCTTGCTGCAAGGCCTCGACGAGCTCATCAGCCACGACACCGAGATGCCGGTGCACATCGCGGACGACCCGCTGTCCTGCGTCGTCATGGGCACCGGTCGCGTCCTCGAGGAGTTCCCGACGCTCAAGCGCGTGCTTGGAACCGCGTAAAGGATTTTCGAGTCATTGCCAGGGATGGCACCCATCGCCGCTCGTCTACCGGTTCGCGAGATCTCGTTCGCGGTCGGTCTGCTCTTGCTGGCCGGCATCTCGAGCTGGGCCAGCGGCCGGAGCATGCTGCTGCCCGAGATCTTCCGGCCTGGCCTCGGGGCGATCGCCGCGACGTTCTCGGCGGTCCAAGGCGGGGCGGGCTACTTCCAGAACGTAGATCAACTCCAGAAGCAAAACGCCGCACTCCAGGCTCAGGTGGCATCGCTACAGCAACAGCTGTCGCAACACGTCGAGGCCGAGAAGGAAGCCACTCGCCTCGAGGCCCTGATGGGCCTGCAAAGCCACATACCCCAGCACGGCAGGGCCGCCGAGGTGATCGGGCATTCGCCCGACAACTGGCATGCCCGCGTCTACCTGGACAAGGGCAGCGCGGACGGCGTGCAGATCGACGGGGTGGTCCTCGCCCCGCAAGGGGTGGTCGGCAAGATCATCAAGGTCGGGCCGCACACCTCCGAGGCGGCCCTCCTCACAGACCCCGGCAACCAGGTGTCTTGTCTGGATCAGCGCTCCCGTTCGCCCGGAGTGGTCGCTGGCGAGGGCGAGTCCACGCTCGTGATGAAGTACCTGCAGCAGCAGGTTGACTTTCGAGTCGGTGACGCGCTGGTCACCAGCGGATACGGGGGCGTCTATCCCAAGGGCCTTCCCCTCGGCACCGTTTCGGCCGTGACCCGCCAGGCCAACGCCATCACCCCGGACGTCTCGGTCGTGCCCGACGCAGACCTCGACCGACTCGAAGAAGTCATGATCCTCGACGCCCTGCCCAGCCCGCTGCAATGAGTTACCCACCGTCTGCGCCGGCACTCTCGAATGAAACGCCACCCGCTGAGCGTGGCTACGCAGCAGCTTGCCCGCAGCGGGGGGTAGTTTGCGGGGGGCAAGGCCCCCTGCAAGTCACTGCCCCGAAGCCCGCTGCAATGAGTTACCCACCGTCTGCGCCGGCACTCTCGAATGAAACGCCACCCGCTGAGCGTGGCTACGCAGCAGCTTGCCCGCAGCGGGGGGTAGTTTGCGGGGGGCAAGGCCCCCTGCAAGTCACTGCCCCGAAGGGGAGCTTCTGGTGAGTCAGCATGAGACGTCGAGCCACGAGGGCGGCCCGGTGGCATGGATCGCCGGTATCGCCCTTCTCCTGGCGCTGGCGGGTTTCCAGATCTCTCCGCTGGCGGCATGGGGCCCTGTACGCGCAGACGGTCTGCTGGTGCTGGCCATGGCCTGGGCCGCGCTGACGGGCTCGAGCCGGGGCCTCGTGTTCGGGATGGCATCAGGCGCCGTGGAGGACGCCCTCATCGGGGGCGGCCTCACGTTCACGGTCCTCCGAGGGCTTCTCGGCTGGGGGATGGGCCGGCTGCGACCGGTTCTCAACGTCCGGCAGCCCGCCATCAGCGTGCCGCTCGTGGCCCTGGCGACCGTCCTGCAGGAGGCGGCTCTGGGGCTGGCGCACCACGACTGGTCGCACTTCGAGCAGATCTGGCTGCCGGCCGTCCTCGCCAACTCGCTCATCGCATGGCCGCTGTACCGGTTCGCGGCAGTCCTGTGGCGACCCGGCCGAGGCCCGGTGCCGCCGCGAAGGAGCTCGAGCCGGGTGGCAGGCAGCTGATGCCAAAGGCCCGAGTGGCCCAGCCAAGTCGATTCCGAGGCTTGGTGATGGGAGTGTGGCTGGGCGCAGCGCTGGCGACGCTGATCTTTCGTCTGGTCCAGCTTCAGCTCATCGGCTCCGGGGAGTTCCGGGAACGTGCCGACGGCAACCGCCTGCGCATCACGCTCGAACCCGCGCCCAGGGGGCTCATCCTGGATCGACACGGGGAGGTCCTGGCCGCCAACCGGCAGGCCTATTCGGTCGTTCTCTACCCGATCAAGCTCACGCGCTCCCAGACCCAGGCCGTCATCGATCGCCTGGGTCGCCTGCTCGATCTCTCCCCACTGCAGATCCTGGCCAAGTGGAAGGAAGCGCGCAATCTCCCGGTGCGCATTCTCCAGGATGTCGATCCCAGGACCATCGCGATCATCGCCGAGAATCAGCGCCTCTTGCCCGGGGTATCGATCGAACCCCTCACGGTGCGCTACTACCCCCGGGGACGCTTCGCGGCCCACCTCCTCGGCTACACCGGCGAGATCACGGACGCCGAGCTCCAGACCATGCAGGACGATGGCTACCGCCAGGGTGACATCATCGGCAAGAGCGGGCTGGAGAAGACCTTCGACTCCGTCCTGCGCGGCCAGCCCGGCCGCCTGCAGGTCGAGGTAGACGCCCGGGGCCGGCCGATCCAGACCCTGGCGGAGATCCCGCCCGTCCCGGGCAAGAACATCACGACCACGATCGACGCGGAACTCCAGGCCGTGGCCGAACAGGGCCTCGAGGGCAAGGTGGGGGCGATCGTCGCCCTGGACCCGCAAAATGGGCAGGTCCTCACGCTGGCGAGCAAACCTGACTTCAACCCCAACGTCTTTGCCGGCAGGCTCACGCCGCAAGACTGGAAGGCGCTCAATTCGCCCTTGCACCCGCTCCTCGACCGCGCGATCTCGGCAACCTATCCCCCGGGGTCGACGTTCAAGGTCGTCACCACCGTGGCGGCCATGCAGAGCGGCATCGTCAAGGAGGACACGCCTTTCGACAGCACGGGAACTTTCACCCTCGGCGGTCACATCTTCCACGACTGGAAGAAGGGCGGCTTTGGCCACGTCACGTTCCACGAAGCCCTCGTCAACTCGATCGACACGGTCTACTACCAGCTGGGCGTCGAGCTCGGCGCGGACCGGATGGCCCACTACGCCCACCTGATGGGGCTGGGTCAGAAGACGGGCATCCTGCTGGACGGCGAATCCCCCGGTGTCATCCCCGACAACGCCTGGG
>JAJYIO010000196.1 GCA_021790035.1 bacterium
GACTCCCGTCTCTTTCAAATCCCTAGGAATGCGTCGCGCATCAAGCGCTCACTCTCTCGACTGCGTTTTGCAACCCCGCAAGGTTTCCCCTCCCTTCCGATCACCAAAGAGGTCTTTGTCTCAGATATGGCAACGAACATGAAGAGCAAGAGCTTCCTGTCCGAGATGGATCTGACCGTCGAGGAGTTCTTCCAGATCCTCGAGCTGGCCAGGCATCTCAAGATGGAGCAGCTCATCGGCAAGGCGCATCCGCTGCTGGCTGGCAAGGTCCTGGGCATGCTGTTCCAGAAGGCGTCCACTCGCACTCGCGTCAGCTTCGAGGTCGGCATGATCCAGCTCGGGGGATCGGCGATCTTCCTCTCTGCCGGGGATCTCCAGCTCAAGCGAGGGGAGACGATCGCCGACACGGCTCAGACCCTCTCGCGGTATCTCGACGGGCTCATGGCCCGCGTCTTCGCGCATCAGGACATCGTCGACCTGGCCACGTACGGCACGATTCCCGTCATCAACGGCTTGACCGATCTCAACCATCCCTGCCAGGCCATGGCCGATTACCTCACCATCGGCGAGAAGCTCGGCACGCTCGAGGGCCGCAAGCTGGCCTACATAGGCGACGGCAACAACATGGCCCATTCGCTGATCGGCGCCGGCGCGCTGGCCGGGATGCATGTCGCGATCGCCGGACCCAAGGGCTACCAACCCCGGCCAGAGGTCGTCGAGCAGGCCAGAGGCATCGCCAAGCGCACCGGCGCCTCGATCACCGTCACGACCGATCCCATCGAGGCCGTCAAGGACGCCGATGTCGTCTACACCGATGTCTGGGCGAGCATGGGCCAGGAAGAGGAGCACGCCAAGCGCCTGAAGGATTTCAAGGGCTATCAGGTGGACTCCAAGCTGTGCTCGAACGCGAAGGAGGACTTCCTCTTCATGCACTGCCTGCCCGCGCATCGCGGGGAGGAAGTCGCAGCCGAGATCATCGATGGCCCGCATTCGGTGGTCTTCGACGAGGCCGAGAACCGACTGCACGTGCAGAAGGCAATCCTGGCCCTCTTGATGGCCTGATCCGGGCCAGCCGCCTCGCACCATCCTGACGATCCGCCCGGCGCCACCCGTCGCCGGGCGATCTCGTACTCAAGGATGCCGGCTGCCCGCCGGCCGGGTACGATGGCTCGGTAAGGAGAAACACCATGCGCAAGCGAGCCCTGGCACTGGCAATCTGGGCGATCCCGTCGATGGCCCAGGCCCAGACGATGTCCGCGCCATCTCCCGCCGGGTCTGGCCTGCCGGCCAATCTCGGTGACCTCGACAAGTCTCCTCCCTTCGTGGCAAAGATGGTCGTCACCAATGCCACCGGCCAGACGTCGAGCTTCCGGATCTTTCACGAGACCGGTCGGATCCGCCTCGAACCGCTCTCGGGGCTCGGCGGACCGCAGGGCCTGATATCCATCGTCGATATCCCGGACGAGGTCATGTACAGCGGGGTCGGCCAGACCTGGTTCAAGGTGTCGCTGAACCGTCTCAACCTCGCCCAGGCCCTCGCCCAGGCCAAGCAGCAGGCGTCCGTCATGCAGGGATACAAGAAGCGGCCCCTCGGCCAGCACGCGATCGACAGCAAGCTGTGCACGGGCGTGGAGATGGCGAGCCCGGATGGCGCCACCGTCATCGACGAGTGGAAGTGGGGCCCGTACCCCATCGAGACGCGGATCCGCAACGCCCAGGGCACGACCACGATGGAATTGCTCTCGCTCAGGGCGCAGCAGACTCCCGCCTCCTACTTCCGCGTTCCGGCCGGCGTTCGCGTCATGGATATGAGCGCGATGCTTCGCAATGCCGGGGCCGGGGCGTCAGGACTGTCGCAACCGGGGGCGCTCCCCGAGGGTGGCTCGCCCGGTGGCTCGCTTCAGGATCTTCTAGGACCCGCCACCCCCAACCCCTGAGAGGGCAGGACGAGGCCGCGCCGCCCCCCGGCTCGCCCGACTCCGTAGCATTCGCCGATTCACCCCTGCCAGGACCGCAAGTCCTTGGCCATCCGGGCTTCTGTCTCCTAGAATGTGAGCTATGGAACGCGCAGAAGTTGTGATCGTCGGCGGGGGCATCATCGGGGCGAGTATCGCCTACCATCTGGCCAGGCGCGGCCTCAAGGACATCATCCTCCTCGAGAAGGAGCTCTTCTTCGGCGCGGAGTCGACCGGCAAGTGTGCGGGCGGCATCCGGGCACAGTTCGCCACGCCCATAAACATCCAGCTGTCGATGGCGAGCATCGCAGCGTTCGAGCGGTTTGCCGAGGAGATGGGGGCCCCCGTCGCGTTCCATCAGGTCGGATACCTGTTCATGTCCACCGATCCGGCGCAGTGGGCGGCAGCACAGAAGGCCGTCGAGCTGCAACGGTCGCTCGGAGTCAATGTCGACTTACTGACAGCGCAGCAGATCAACGACATGGTCCCCGAACTCCGCACGGAGGATGTGGTGGGGGCAACCTACAGCGCCAGGGACGGCCTGGCGGATCCCCATGAGTTCCTCCAGGGCTATATCAAGCGAAACCGCGACCTCGGCGTTCGGGCCTTCACCCAGCGCCCCGTCACGGGGCTCGAGGTGCAAGGTGGAAGAATCCAGGGGGTCGTGACGGCGTCCGGCACCATCTCCACGCCGCTGGTGGTCAATGCCGCGGGAGCTTGGGCCGCGCAGATCGCCAGGATGGCCGCAGTCGACCTGCCGATCGCGCCGGTTCGCCGTCACATCGCCACGACCGCACCGCTGCCCTTCATCTCGTCGACCTATCCGATGATGGTGGACAACGGATCCGGGCTGTACATGCACCCCGAGAGCGGGGGATTGCTGATGGGGATGGCCAAGCGAGACGAGCCTCCCGCCTACCGCACGGACGTCGACGAGGACTTCGTCATGGAGATCGTCGGAGCGGCGGTCGATCGCATGCCCGCGCTCGAGACGGCCGCGGTCAACGCCGCGTGGGCCGGGCTCTACGAGGTGACGCCGGACCACCACCCGATCTTCGAGACTCACAAGGACCCCCAGGGGCTTTTCACCTGCGCGGGATTCTCGGGACACGGCTTCATGCACGCTCCGGCGGCCGGCGAGGCAATGGCGGAGCTGATCCTGGATGGCGCTGCGAGGCTCGACATCACGGACCTGTGCCTGGCGCGATTCTCGGCTCGAGACCGTCCCGGCCGCGAAGAGGTCATGGTCATCTGAGCGACTCTCCGCCCGGCCGAGGCCAGGCGGAGAGGGCGGATCGGAAGTCGGTCGGTTATCGGTCGCGATGCCGGGGATGTGCCCGGCACAAGGCGGATCTTGTCGTGGGCTGGCTGGCAGCCGTCGGCGCCAGGGCGGGCCAGGGGAAGGGGCAGACCATCGCAATCCAGGGGCCCGTCTTCATGAATTTCCTTTCCCGGCAGCGCGACGACGCGATGACGTTGCTGACTGAGCCCGATAGTATCCCCTGGCAGGACGTCTCGCCGTTTGCACGAACACACAGGAAGTGTGTTCATGCGCACGCTTGCCTCGAGGCGCAAAGCACATCCGGCGCCCCCAAAGCCAGCTCGCGCCCGGCCGTGGCTCCGCTCCCTCCCGCAGGCCCGAAGGGCTAGCAGCCCTCTGGCTTCACGCGGCGCTCAGTGGTGGCCGCAACCGCCCGAGCCGCACGCACCCGAGCCGCAGCCTTCGTGCTCCTCGGCGTCCTCGTCGCTCCCGCATCCCCCCGAGGCGCAGCCACATGAGGAGACGACGTTCGGATTGGTGATGGCGAAGCCCCCGCCCATCACGGTGTTCTTGTAGTCCACCACCGCGCCCTCGACGTAGGGAATGCTCTGGGGGTCGACGACCACGCGAATCCCATCGATCTCGGTGGTTTCGTCATCCTCGCGGGGCTCGTCCAGTCCCATTCCGAAGCTGAAGCCCGAGCACCCTCCAGGCTTGACATAGACCCGCAGCGCCAGATCGTCACGATTCTGCGCCTTGATGAAGTCCTTGACCTTGGAGCTAGCGACTTCGGTCAACGTGATCATCGCCCGGATAACCTCCTGATGCTAGGTACGCCTGGATCTTACCACGCACATGACGTGATGGCACCGATCACCGCCGCACTTCTTCACAACCTTTCAACCCAAAAAGGACGTTTTGTTACCGCACCTCTGCTTGCGACCGCTCGTCTATCGGGAGCGCCACTCCGATAAACAGGGGAGAAACCTGGCAAACATGCCCAAGCAAGCTCGTCTGCCTGAACCCTAGTCCGGTAACAATTATTTGTGTACAATTGTTACTTGTTGGGTAACGTAACTTTTATCGCACATTTGAAGGAGCTGTTATGCCGACCTAACTCCAAGATAAACGACCGGACCTATCATCCAAGCTGGAGGGCCGCTCGCACCTAGTCTGCAACCCGCTTCCCACCGACCATTTCACCTCCGGACCCTCGGCGCTCTTTCGGGATCGAACGGACCAAAGGAGGGTCCACGCAATGTGGTTGAAACAGGTCTATCCGAGCATCCGACCAGCCATCACGGACAGTCGGGGAAACGCGTATCTCTTCAACCCGACCAAGCTTCAGATCATCATTCCCGGCAAGGCAGCGCCCGCTCGCTGACCGACGGCGGCGCATACGAGGCCTCGGTGGGCGCGAGCAACCTTGCGCCCACCTCTTGCCGGGTAGCCTTCAGGCCGGGCGCTTTGGATCGGCGCGGCCCCTGGCGTCGATGACAGGGTCGGCCGAGGTATGCTACTCTTCCCCCGGACCCTCGGAGAGCGGTTATGGGCCCACGCGATTCCGGCCGCTCGGCCGCGATGAAATTTCCGGGGACAATGCCAGCATAGATGGAAGATAAGAAGATCCGCGTCTTGATTGTCGACGACTCTCTGACGCTGCGGACCATGTTCAAGAAGTCCCTCACGGACACCGAGTTCGACACCGTCGCCGAGGCAGCCGATGGCGACGAGGCGCTCAGCAAGTACATCCAGCACCGGCCCGATCTGGTCGTGATGGATATCGTCATGCCAGAGGTGGACGGGGTGACGGCGCTGGCTCAGATCATCGACTTCGACCCGGCTGCCCGCGTCGTCATGGTTTCCTCGCTTGGCAGCAAGGACAAGGTTCTCGAGTCCATCAAGAAGGGCGCCAAGAATTTCATCATGAAGCCGTTCGAGCGAGACACGCTGCTTCAGGCGCTGAAGAAGGCGTATGAAGGCCGGCCGTAGGCGCCCATGACCGCGATATCAGTCAAGTTCTTCGGACAGTATCTCCTCGAGAAGGGGCGGATCACCCAGGATCAGCTCCTCGATGCCGTTTCCAGGCAGAGTTCAACCAATTTTCTGCTCGGAACCCTGGCCCTCGAGCGAGGCTACCTGACGCCCGCCCAGGCCGACGCGATCAATGCCGCACAGCGCACCACCGATCGCAAGTTCGGCAATCTGGCCGTGGAGATGGGCTTCCTGGCTTCCGACCAGCTAGCCGAGCTCCTGGAGATGCAGCGCTCATCCCGGCTCCTCCTCGGGGCAGCCTTCCTTGACCGGGGCATCCTGTCGGCCGACGAGCTCGAGGCCGAGTTGACCGCTTTCGAAGCCGAACAGCAAGCCGGCCAGATGATGATCCGGGGAGCCCTCATGCAGCTTCAGGGGGCGGAATTCGTGGTGGACGTCCTGAACCTCGTCTTGAAGATGTTCAAGCGCGTGGTCCACGAAACGGTGCTGATCGAGGACTGCCACCAGGAACGCGAGCGCTGGGACGCCCACGACGTCACCGTGTCTCAGCGTTTCATCGGAGACGTCGAGGCGACGCTCACCTTGGGCCTGCCGCGGGATATGGCGATCAAGG
>JAJYIO010000197.1 GCA_021790035.1 bacterium
TAGCTTGTGGGTGACTTCGGGCAGCTGCTCGCGGGTATCGTCGAGCAGGTGGCGACGGACGTCGGCATCCGTCAGCTCGCGCTGGAAGGCGAGGTGCTGGGCGATGCGGCGCTGGCGATCCACGAGGCTCTCGGCGCGGATCTTCTTCTGGAGCTGCATGAGCCCGTGGATCACGGCCTCGGGCCGGGGCGGGCAACCCGGGATGAACACGTCCACCGGAATGATCCGATCGACGCCGTCGACCACCGAGTAGCACTCGTTGAAGACGCCTCCGGCGACCGCGCAGGCGCCCATCGCGATGACCCACTTGGGCTCGGGCATCTGCTCGTAGAGCAGCTTTACCACGGGGGCCATCTTCTTGGTGATGGTTCCCGCCACGATCATCAGGTCGGCCTGGCGCGGCGTGGCGCGAAAGACCTCGCTGCCGAAGCGCGCGATGTCGAACCGGGGCGTGACGGTGGCGATCATCTCGATCCCGCAGCACGCCGTGGCGAAACCGAGCGGCCAGACTGAATTGGACCGGGCCCAGTTGTACAGCGCGTCGAGGGTCGTCAACCCGACGTTCCGCTCGAGGCCGCCAGGCACTACTAGACCCATTCGAGCGCTCCCTTCCTCCAGGCGTAGACGAGGCCGAGAGCCAGGATGGCCAGGAAGATCATCGCCTCGACGAAAGCGAAGAATCCGACCTGCTGGTAGGCGACGGCCCAGGGATAAAGAAAGACCGTCTCCACGTCGAAGACCACGAAGATCAAGGCAAGCAGGTAATACCGGACGTTGTACTGGATCCAGGCCGATCCCACCGGAATCTGGCCCGATTCGTACGTCAGGAACTTGAGATCCTTGCTGCCCCTTGGATGGATGACGGCCGAGATGCCGAGCATCAGGACGGGGACGAGGAAAGAGGCAAGGGCCATTGCCAGCAAGGCAACATAACCGGATTGCAGCATAGGTGAGGAATTGTACCATCCGGTGCGACCCGACTTGCCGGGCGAAGGGCCTTTATCCGTAGCTAGCGCGGACGGGGTTTCCCGGGGGTCCGCGCTAGTGTTGGCTCTGCGATGGGGCTCGCCGGGCCGCGAGGGGCCGTTTTTCGACGCGGGATCGCTCGCCCGGCACCTGGCGCGCTTGACATCCAGGCTGCGAGTTTGCTAACTCCAGGCAGTTCTGCCACCGCTCCACGCGCCCCAAGGAGATACCCTTTCTACGATGGCCACCGATACCGCAAACGAACAGACCGGAACGCTCGCCGTCCACGCCGAGAACATCCTGCCCATCATCAAGAAGTGGCTGTACTCGGACAAGGAAATCTTTCTGCGGGAGCTCATCTCCAACGCGATGGACGCCATCACGAAGCTCAAGCACGTAGGATTGTCCGAGGGCCTGGGCGAGCTGGGCGACCTCGCCATCGATGTTCGCATCGACCGCGACCAGGGGACGCTGACGGTCTCGGACGACGGGATCGGCATGTCCGCCGAGGAGATTCGCCAGTACATCGCCCAGGTGGCCTTCTCGGGGGCCGAGGAATTCGTGCGGCGCTACGAGATCGACGCCGAGAAGAACCAGATCATCGGCCATTTCGGTCTGGGCTTCTATTCGGCGTTCATGGTCTCCAGTCGCGTGGAGGTCCTGTCTCGCTCCTACCGGCCCGACGAGCCTGCCACCCGGTGGGTGTGCGACGGCGGCCTCGAGTACACGATGGCGCCTACCGAGCGCACCCGCGGGACCGATATCATCCTCCACCTGCCCGAGGAGGACAGGGAGTACCTCGAGACCGCTCGCATCGAGCACGTGATCAAGAAGTACTGCAACTACTTGCCGATCGCGATTCGATTGGACGGAAAGACGCTCAACGACCGGGCACCGCTCTGGACGAAGACGCCGCAGGGGCTCAAGGACGAGGACTACCTCGAGTTCTACCGCAAAGCCTTTCCCTTCGAGGACGATCCGCTCTTCTGGATCCACCTGAACGCGGATTACCCCTTCCGCCTCCAGGGTATCCTGTATTTTCCCAGGTTCAAGCACGAGCTGGACGCATCCAAGGGACAGATCCAGCTCTTTTGCAACCAGGTTTTCGTCTCGGACCATGCCGACGCCCTGATTCCCCGGTTCTTGACCGTTCTGCGTGGCATGATCGATGGCCCTGACATTCCGCTCAACGTCTCGCGCAGTGCGCTGCAGAACGATCCCTACGTCCGCAAGATCTCGACCTACATCACCAAGAAGGTCGCAGATCGCCTGGTCACCCTCTTCAAGTCCCGGCGCGAGACCTTCGAGAAGCACTGGGAGGACATTCATCCCTTCGTCAAGTTCGGGATGATGGAGGACGAGAAGTTTCACGATGCCGTCCAGGACATCGTCCTGTTCGAGACGACCAGGGGCGGCTACACCACGCTCAAGGACTACCTCGAGCGCAACGAGGCGCGCCAGGGCAAGCAGGTCTACTACGCGGCCAAGGGGGATGCGCAGGCCACCTACCTCCAGCTCCTCGAGGCCGAGGGACTCGAGGCCCTGTACACCCAGACCGTCCTGGACAGCCACTTCATCCAGTTTCTCGAGCACAAGGGGCCGGAAATCCGCTGGAGCCGGGTCGATTCCTCGGTCAGCGACCTCCTGGTCGATCGGTCGCACAAGGCGATCGTCGATGCCGAGGGGCGCTCGACCGACGACCGGATCGCCGACGCATTCAAGTCGGTCCTCGGCCAGGAGGCCGACGTCGAGATCCAGGTCCAGCACCTCAAGTCCGCCGAGGTTCCTGCGCTGGTGATCCAGCCCGAGCACGCCCGCCGGCTCAAGGAGATGTCGGCCCTCCTGGGCGAGGCGATGGCACTACCGGGCCGCAAGACCCTGGTGGTCAACGCTTCGAGTGCCCTCGTGCAGAAGGCGCTGGCAGAGGTCGACTCTCGCGAGGACCTGTGCCGGCAGGTCTACGATCTGGCGAGACTGGCCCACGAGGGCCTGTCCGGGGACGAGATGGCGCAGTTCATCGCGCGCTCCCACCGGCTGCTGGCCCGGTAACGCCGCGGGCATACATCACGGCGCCCAGCAAGAGGATCAAGAGGAGCATCAATCCGTCGGCGACCGCCAGGCCCGCGGACAGGAGAGCGGCTCCGACGCCATAGACGGAGGCACCGAGCCCAAGATCGGTACCGGAGGCCGGGACCAGGAGCTGCGCGAGCAGTGCCTTGGACGCTCCCCAACAGATGACCAGCGCCGCCAGCTCCCCGGCCCCCCGCCAGCCGCCGCCGGCCATGAAGATCTTCGGGGCGCGAGAGAAGAGCGAGAGAAAGCGAATCTGCGGCTCGGCGACGGCGACGATGGCCCCGAGCAGCGCCACGGCCAGGTAGTAGACGGCGGCGCCCACGATGAACGCCCACAGGGCGGCGGTACCGATGCCGATCAGAGAAGGCATCACGATCGCCCCGGTGGAGGCCGCCGCGATGCCCGTCCGCAGCACGAAGAGGCCGGTCTGGCCGATCGCCACGCCCAGTCCGAGGATCCAGGCCAAAGTGACCGCGTTCCACCCCAGAACCCGTCCGCTGCGAGACAGGCCGACGGACCAGACCGCATCGTCCACGGGGGACGGCGGGGTCGCCGGGCTCCGGTGTTGCCTGGCGATCGTGACCGCCACGTTGATCCAGCCCCCCGCGAGGACCAGTACCGATACCGCCAGACCCGCCCAGACCAGGACGGCCAGCGGCTGCGGGCTGCCCAGGCCCAGCAGGCCGGATGCGAAGGCCGCCACGCCCTGGGTGAAGAGCACCCGTACCTGCTCGGCCAGGCCCTCTTGCGTGGGCGCAGCGAGGCCGACCTCGAGTCCACCGAGGGCGATCAACAGGCCGAGCGCCACCTCGGATCCTGGCGGAACAAGAAGCTCCGAACCCCGCTGGACGAACAGCGACCAGGCCTCGGCCAGCGGCGAGCCCTCGTCGATCCGAGCTGGCGCCTTCATACCGCCCACGTAGCCCCTTCGGCGGGCACCTAGGCCTCCCTCGAGCGGAGCAGCGGGAACAAGATCACGTCGCGGATGGAGGCGGAGTCCGTCAAAGTCATCACGAGGCGATCGATGCCGATGCCCTCGCCGCCGGTCGGTGGCAAACCATGCTCCAAGGCCGTGATGAAGTCCTCGTCGATGGGCTGGGCCTCGTCGTCCCCCGCGGCCCGCAGGCGGGCTTGCGCCTCGAAGCGTCCGCGCTGGTCAAGCGGATCGTTGAGCTCCGAGAAGGCGTTGGCGACCTCCCGCCCCAGGATGAAGAGCTCGAAACGCTCGGTGAAGCCCGGACGGCCGGGGATCCGCTTGGCCAGGGGCGAGTTCTCGATGGGGAACTCGGTGATGAAGGTGGGCTGGATGATGGCCTCGTCATGCAAATCGAAGATGGCCGCGATGAGGGCTCCACGCGTGAGATCGCCCTTGGGGAGTGCGCTCGCGCCCCCGGTCCGGACCACGTACTCGGCGAGTTCGGCTTCGCTCAACGCCGCATAGTCGAGACCGCGCTCGGCCAGGAATCGAGCCGTCATTTCCTCCATCGGCACGCGCAGGAAAGGCTTCGCGAAATCGAGCACGACCTGGTGCTGGGTGCTCGGGATCTGAAGCGAGTCCGCGACCGCCAGGGCGGTGTGGCGCAACAGCCGTTCGGTCAGGTCCATGAGCTGGTTGTAGTCCGCGTACGCCTGATAGAACTCCAGCATCGTGAATTCCGGGTTGTGGCGGGTCGATATCCCCTCGTTGCGGAAGTTGCGGTTGATCTCGAAGACCCGCTCGAAGCCCCCGACGACCAGGCGCTTGAGATAGAGCTCCGGTGCGATCCGGAGGTGCAGGTCCATATCCAGGGCGTTGTGATGGGTGTTGAAGGGTCTGGCCGTCGCCCCCGACGCGATGGCCTGCAACATCGGGGTCTCGACCTCGAGGAAGCCCTCGTCTTCGAGAAAACCTCGGATCGCCGCAATGGCCCGGGAGCGCTTGACGAAGAGCTCCTTGACCTCGGGGTTGGCCATGAGGTCGAGGTAACGCTGCCGGTAGCGCGTCTCGATGTCCGTCAAACCGTGCCACTTCTCGGGCATGGGGCGGATCGCCTTGGAAAGCATGGTCCAGCTCTGGGGCCAGACCGAGAGCTCCCCGCGCCTGGTGCGGCGAACCGTGCCTTCGGCCGAGATGAAGTCGCCGAGATCGACCCACGAGAGGAGCTCGTCGAACCGTTGCTGCCCGAGCCCCTTGATATCGCAGAAAAGCTGCAACTTGGCGCCCGTCCCGTCCTCGACGTCGAAGAAGGCGAGCTTGCCCGACTCGCGCTTGCTCACGACCCGACCCGCGACACAGACGGGGAATCCGCTATCCTGACCGTCCGGCAACTCCGCGTACAGGCGGTGGAGCTGGCCCGCCGTGTGAGTGCGCCCGGAGTGCTTGGGCCACCCCTCCCGGGCGATGCCGAACCGGGGCGGATAGGGATCGATCCCAGCTGCGCGCATCTCTTCGAGCTTCTGGAGGCGGACGAGCTCTTGCTCGGAGCGCTCGGGCGCGGTCATGACCAGTTCCATGGATTTGCCAACGTGCTCTCTTGGTTATAGCCCGCCAGGGAAGCTGCCAGCGCCCCGTGCGCGGGCGAATGCACGGAGACCTGCCCGACCAACCCGGCGGCCGGAACAGACCTGAGTCTGCATTCGATCGCCTCGGTCATGATAGGGCCCCGGCGCGAAATTCTCAAAGAAAACCCCACGAGGGAATGCCCCGAGGGGGAATCCCCCCGGGGCGCTCGTGAGGTGTCCGTGGCTTCGATGAA
>JAJYIO010000198.1 GCA_021790035.1 bacterium
GGGCAGTGACTCGAGGGAACCCGCCGGTTCCCTCGAACGCTCTCCGGCTGCTGGCAAGCTGCTTCGTAGCTTGGCTCGACAGGTGGCGAAGATTCCGCCCTGGAGGCTGCCCTCGCGGCGTTCGCCTCAATGTGGCCGGATCACCCGGATCCCCGTGATCTTTGGATGGTCCTTCAGGTAATCGGTGAGGGAACCCGCGCTGATCTCTACCTTGCCGCCGGTCAAGGATGCATGGAGCAGGTGTAGCACTCCATCTGGAGTTCGGTGCGCGAGGCCGAGGTGGCTCACGTCAAGCCCGGGCGTGCCGGGAACCAGCGCCAGGATATCCCCCTCCTGGATGCCGGGCTCGGCCCGCGCCACGTCAGCGACCGGCACGACCCACCGCAACGAACGCGTGAGCTGCTCCTCGACGCGGCCGACCGCCCGCAGGATCTCGTGATCTGCCAGCGGCGGGTACCGATCGAGGTGCGTGGTCATGAAATCCACCGGGCGAGAATCCGCCTCTGCCCCCAGAGTCTCGGTGATCTCGTGGACGACCCCCCGGCGCTCGTTGTGGTCGATCCAGTCGGAAAAGTAGTGAAGGCGGCTGGCGTAGCTCGAAGGCGGATACTCGCGGTACCGGAGGGCGGCCAGTTCGGACTCGAAGAGGCTCTGGGCGGTCCGCTGGGTATCGCTGGCCAGGAGGCCCCGGCGTGTGCGGGCGATGGCCAGGGCCGACTCTACGAACGTCATGCAATCGAGCCCTTCGACATCGCAAATCAGTCGTTCGGGGCCAGGGCCATCGAGCGTTCCGGCGACGTACGGAGTTCCGACGAGCTCCAGCCCCGCCCGGACGGTCTGCTGGGCGATCGGCTCGTCGCGCTCGGGCGACAGGAGATCGAACCAGGCCATCAGAGGGCTCCCGGTCGCGCAGCGCCTGCACCGAGACAGGCCCAGCAGACGGTGCGGGCCAGGGGTCCGTGCCACGGTTTGAGCATGCGAGGAGTTTACCGCCTTCAGAGGATCTCGACCGGTGTACCCGAGGGGACCAGGTGGTACAGCCGATCGACGTCCTTGTCCCGAAGTCGGATGCAACCGCCTGACGCTGACATTCCCATCTCATCGGGACGATCCGTGCCATGGATGCCGATGTGCTTGCCACCGGGATATGCCACGTCCAGGCCCAGCCATCGCGATCCGATCGGGTTCCGCGGGCTGCCTCCTGGGATTCGTCCGTACGAGGGCTCCTTGACCTTCTTGGTGATCACGAAGCGTCCTTCCGGGGTCGAAGCGCCCTTGCCGGTGGTGATCGGGAACTGCGCGTAGTACTGCCCGTTCCGATACAGGGTCAGGGTGTGGTAGGTCGTGTTGATACGAATGAAGTAGGGCGAGGGGTGGCCCGCATTCTGTTCGCCACCAGGCTCGACGGGCGGTTCCTTGGCGGCGTCATAGGGGGTCGACACCGGTCGACTTCGCCTTCCGGCTTTCGGCGCGGGGGGCCGCCCGGATCTGCCGGGAGCCGGTGTTGAGGTGGGCCTGCCGGCTTGCGGTCCGGACCCTGCATTCGAATGGTTCGAGGGCGCTGGGGGGGCTTGCCCGGCGCCAGATCCGGGCTTGGTTCCGTTGCCGCCACCGGGGCCGGTTCGTCCCCCTCGAGGCCCCGGGCCGGCTTGCAACGACCCCGTGTAACCCCCCGCCGTCGTCTTGGCCGCCGAGCCTGCCGGACTGCCCGGCATCGTTCCGGCGAGGTTCGCCCCTTTGACGCCGGAAAGTTCTGAACCCGCGGCGGCATCTGGCCGGCCCGGTGCGGCGGCGACCGAAAGCGAGGCGGCCAGTCCACCCGGACCAGGGGATCCCGTTTGCGTCCATGGCAGGATACGCACGAAGGCGTGGCTCGGGCCCGGAGTTCGCCAAGATCCCGGTGGGGCGAGCGCGATCGGATTGTCATTCTGGCCGATGACCGGCGGGGGCAAGGAATCGGATGCATCGTGGCGCAACAACATCCATCGGCCGGCCAGACCGCCGGCCAGCACGCCGAGGGCAACGAGGATGCGCAGGCCGTTGAGGGTCCAGGTCCCGGGAATCTCGGCCACCATCCTGCGCAAGAAGGCGAGGATTGCCGCCAGCAGCGATGCCACCGCGATCCCCAGCCCCGCCTTGCGGCGCTTGTTCACGGAATCCTGGGCCTGGGCCTCCGAATCCGCCGGCGGGCCCTGGCCACCTTCTGGCCTTGCCGGTTCGGGAATAGCACCCGGTATGGCTTCTGGCGGAGTTCGGCTTTCCAGGGCGGACAGCAGCTGCAAGAGCTTGCTGGCACTCTGGATGCGATCCTTGGGGGAGTCTGCCACGAGGCCGTCCACGATCTCGACCAGGCGCGGCGAGACCTTGGCCGCACCGGCCCAAACGAACCGCCGGATGTCGGAACGATAGAGGCCCTCGGGGTTCAGGCCGGAGAAGAGGTGAATGGCCAGGACGCCGAGCGAGTAGAGATCCGCCTGCGCCGATACGTGTCCGGGAGCGGCCTCTGGCGCTGTGAAGACGCTGCGACTGCCCGCCCGCGCTCGTTCCTGGAGCTCTCGCTCCCAGGCCGGCGTCGTGAGCATCGTCTTGCCATCGGCTGCCAGCGCCACGGACTCGGGCCGGATGTCGCGGTGAACGACCGAGAGGGCATGGATCTTTTCGAGCGTGGACGCGATGCCACGGAGGATCTCGAGACCCTCGGCCTCCTTGATCCGGCGGTCTCCATGCAACATCCGGTCGGCCAAGGTCCGGGCGGTAGGCTGACTCTCGGCGACCCAAGGAAAGTCCGCATCCCAGTCGAATTCAAGGATGCGCGGCATCCGATCGAACTGAAGCTCCTTGAGGGCCTTGACCTCGCCCTTGAGGTTCCGGACCGGGTGCCCGGCCTGCGGCACGAAGATCCTTACCTGGGCGGCTTCCAGGCGCTGTCGGTCCCAGGCCGTGTACCACAAGGCAACCGCCAGCTGTCGCTGCAACTTCTCGAGCTGGAAACGATCGCCAAGGACGGCGCCCTCCACCGGCATGCCGCACCTGGGGCATGCTGTGCGCCCGTCGTCGACGGGAGACTGGCAGAGTTGATTGGGGCACTTCATCGAGCACGTGTATCTTTCCCCAAGAGTGTGTCGGGAAATACCCGGGACGCTCCTGGAGAACTCCCTCTGCGGCCGTCAGGGCACCTCGCGGCGATCGCGTCCAGGTTGTTCGCCACCTCATCTCGAGGTGCCAGGGTCGCAGGGTGGGCGCCGGGTCGTACCTGTCCGGCAGGCTCTCTGGCATGCTAACCTGAGCGAGGAAACACCCCATCTTGGCCTTCTAGATTGCGCCCGGTTTGCAGCGATCGGGCCGTCCGACTGAGAACGATCTAAACAGGTTCACATGGATTGGAAGACGTCCGCCAGGCGAGGACATCCGCGAAGCGCCCGCGCAGCGTACACGGCGGGTACGTGAGCAGGCACTGCAGCGGTTGACGAAGCATGGCGGAATGGATGACGGTCAAGGTTAACCTGTTTAGATGAACGAGGCTCAAGCGGTAGTCATTCCGGCCGAATCCCCGGCATTCGCCCGCACGCTGCAGGTTGCCGGCGCCAGTCGGTGGCAGGACGCCGCCTTGCCCTACCGGATCGCGGGCGCTGGCGTCGTCTTGCGCATGGAAGGCCCGGACGGCGCGGGGGTGGTCGGCATGACGCTCCGTTCCGGCTACCTGCGCCAGGAGCCCGTATCGATAGCCATCCTGCGGGATCTCGCGGTCGAGCCTGCAGCGCGGGGCAAGGGGATGGGCCGAGCGCTGGTCGCGGCGGCGATCGCCGAGGCGCGTGCTCGAGGGGCAGTCGTCGCCGTTTTTGGTTCGATCGGCCCGTACCTCCCGATCACGTCGCTTGATCGAGCCGGCGGTGATTTCCCGGCCTTCCACCGCGTGGCTTCTCTCGTGACGACGCGTATCGTGCCGGCGCTCGGAAGGTGGGAAGAGCCCGAGTACAAGATCTTCAAGGCCGCCAACCAGGATGCCCCTGCGCTGGCATACCTCCTGGATCTCTACCGCCGGCAGCTGGCCTTCGCGCCGGTGACGGACGAGGCGACGTTCCGGGAGGGCGTTTCGCGTTGCCCGGGGCTCGCCATCACGGATTTCCGCATCGCCCGCTACAAGGACGAGATGGTGGCGATGGTCGGCGTCTGGGACTCGGGTCCTGCCCTGCCGGTTCCCATGCCCGTGGCCAGCCTGGCCGAGCGCCTGGTGGGGGGAACCGCCAGGCTGCTGGGGCCTCTTTCGCGCCTGCCTCGCCTGCCGCAGGCGGGCCAGCCCCTGCGGGTAAGGTTCTTGCGGGCGATGGCCTTCAAGCGCGATCACGGCGCCGCCTTCCGCTACCTGGTCGATCGTGCGGCCAACGAGGCACGCAAGGCCGGGGCACACGCCCTCGAGTTCACCCTTCTCGAGGGGGATCCCGTGCTCGAGGGCATCCGCGGCCGTGTCCGGCGGACCTGGAAACACTCCCTTTGGGCGGCTTCGCTGGCTGCCGAGGTCTCGCTCGAAGACCTCGGGCCCGTCGATCCTGGCATCCTCGATCCTGGCCCGCAGGGATAACCAAGAATTTGGCGCTCCCCGGGAACCGGGGAGCGCCTCTGCTAGATCCGTTGCTACGAAGAAACTAGGTTCGTGGCAATCAGGTTCTACTTCCTGGCGGTAGCCTTCTTGGCAACGGCCTTCTTGGCAACCGGCTTGCGGGCGATGGCCTTGCGGGCGATCTTGTGGCCGCGAACCATCTTGTGGCCACGGACCATCTTGTGGCCACGGACCATCTTGTGGCCGCGGAACATCTTGTGGCCGCGATGCGCCATCTTGTAACCCTTGCGGGCCTTGGCGACACGACGCTTGGCGGTCTTGCGGGCCTTGCGGGCGGTCTTCTTGGCGGCCTTCTTGACAGCCTTCTTGGTGGCGACGGCGACCTTCATCGTGCCGGTCTTCTTGGCGGCGGCGACGGTCTTGGCGGCGTGGGTCGCGGGGGCGGCGGCGATCGCAGGAGCGGCGACGGACATCGCGACGGCGGCGACCAGGAGAGCGATGAGCTTACGCATCTGGAAAATCCTCCTTGGTGTGCGGGATCCGGAAAAAGTGAAATCAACCTTCCCGATGCCTCCATCGTCGCCGCATCAGGTTAGAGTCGGCTGAGCCGCGGATGAGGATTTGCTGAGAGGTGGCTTAGAATTCTCTCAGGTTGTAGCCACTCGACCGAGAATCGCTTCTAGTCGAATCGGGCCCGCGGTTTGCCTGAAGGCGTTACTTGCCCGCGATGGCGAGTTCGGAGACCAGGACGGACGGCGTGGCGATGCCCGATGGAAAGCGCTCCTCGTCCTTGCCGACCTGGGCGATGGTCTCGAGCAGACTGTAGAAGTTCCCCGAGACGGTGAACAGGTGGACCGGGTAGCGATCCCCGCCCTCGTACATGAACCCTTGAGCCTGGAGCGAGAAGTCTCCCGATATCGCGTTGGCACCCGCATGGAGCCCCGTCACCTCGGTGATCTCGAGCATGCGGTCGCCACCTGCGAGCAAGGCGTGGCGCGAGGCGGTCCCGCTCTTGACGACCAGGTTTGAAGTTCCGACTCGCATGGTTCCTTGATAGCCGCCGCGAGAGGCGTGGCCCGTCGTGGTCGTGTGGTCCCGGCGAGCGGTCTCGGAGTTGTGCAAGAAACCGACGAAGGCCCCGCTCTCCACCAGAGTGTGGCTCTTG
>JAJYIO010000199.1 GCA_021790035.1 bacterium
GCTCCCCTTCCCTCGAAGAGGGCATGGCATGGTCGCCCGTCGAGCTTCGATCGGAAGGTTACGCCAGCGAACCCGTAATCGTAGAGAACCGCGGCGGCCTCCTTGGTGACTTCGCGGTTGTCGCCACCGACCTGGCCCAAGTCCAGGTGGGGAAAGCTGTGCTTGACCAAGGTGTCTGCGATCGCCAGCTCCACCTTCCTGCGCAGGTCGACCTCTTCCAGGTTCGCGAGGGTCCCCGACGACAGGTTGATGCGGCAAGGGTCTAGGACTTTCTCGCGTCGCCAGGCAGCTGGAACCTTGGCGAACAGGTAAGACGATTTGCCGAAAATGCTCTCAAAATCGAGCCGGGCCCTCACATCCGGGCGGAGGTCAGCCAGCATCTCCCTGAAGGCCGTAAGGCGATCGTCGGCGCAATAGAGCGATCGGAAACGCCTGCGCGAGTCGTCAAACCGGTTGTTCCACCCGTATAGCTTCAGCGGCGCCGGGTCTAGTGGGGCTGATGGGTGGCCGATCCTCCAGACCTGGGCATGGTCTTTCATTCGGTCGCGGCGAAGGCTCGCGCCGTCGGCACGATCGAGGCCAGGCCGTCCGGAGTCCCGGCGTAACGCAGCACCAACGCCGGAGCCCTATCGCCCAGGCGGGTGTTGCACCCAAAAAGCCACGCCCTCGCTGTGTCCGCATCGTACGCGTCGACGATTAGCTTTGCGACCTGGTAGGCGTGCCGCAATCTCGTCTCGGCGAACCCCTTGGGCTTGGCCTCGCCCCTGGCCCACTTCCCGACGACCTTCGCATCGGTGAGGCCCGAGAGGTAGGCCGTGATCTTCTGCCCAAGGCTTTCCTGAAGGTAGCGAGCGATGGCCGCAATGTCGGTCTGAACCGACTCCCGCTCGATGGTCTCCGGATCCAGTGTCAGCATCGGCATGGGCAAACGTCCCTTCTTGCGAGGCTACCAGAAAATCTACCAGATTATCTACCCCCTTTCAAGGACTCTCGCCTGCGGATTTCGCCAGCAAAACAAAGCGGTGGCTCGCCGAACTAGCCGTCGCAGAAGCCCTCTTCAAACCGCATCACATCGGCGTAGAACGAGGAGCGCGCCATCCTTTACGCCAGCCTTTGAAGGCTTGACCGAACACCGATGTAACACTCTGGCACCGCAGCCCCCCCGATGGAAGAACGCCTCAGGGCGAGTACGTACCGCGTCCAGGCCGGGGAATGAAGAGCGAGAGGGCCGTCTCCCTTTATCGGTGATCCCGGACCGGCGCCAGCGCAGGCGGTCCGGGCAGGGGCCGACAGGGAGGACGCCGGCCGGCCGTGCAAACCCACGGCCCCTGATAGAATGAGCGATATGGAACCCGAGGAGGTGGCCAGGCGGGTCGCCGGCGGCGATCGCCGGGCCTGCGCGCGCCTCATCACGCGGATCGAGCAGCGCGATCCGAGCGCGCTCGCGATCCGCGACCTCTTGCCTGTCAGGGGAGCCTTCAAGATCGGGATCACCGGTCCCCCGGGCGCCGGCAAGAGCACCCTGGTCGACCTCATCGTCCACCATGCCCGGGCCGAGGGGGTGACGGTGGGGGTGCTGGCGGTCGATCCGTCGTCTCCGCGAACCGGCGGGGCCCTTCTCGGCGATCGCATCCGGATGCAGGGCCATGCGACGGACCCGGGCGTGTTCATCCGTTCGATGGGTACCCGCGGGCATTACGGGGGTCTGGCTGCCGCCACCTCCGACGCCGCCCGGGTGCTCGATGCTTTCGGGTGTTCGGTGATCCTCCTCGAGACCGTCGGAGTCGGACAGACCGAGGTCGAGGTCGTGGACCTCGCCGACGTCACGATACTCGTCCTCGGGCCCAATGCCGGCGACGGCATCCAGGCGATGAAGGCCGGCATCATGGAGGTCCCGGATCTCTTCGTCGTCAACAAGGCCGACCTTCCCGGAGCGGACGCGGCGGTGCTGGAGATCCGCAGGCTGCTCGCCGAGGATGTGGACCTGCCGATGACACCCGGCGTATCGCCTGTTGCCGGTCCAGCGGATCGCGTCTTTGCGACCCGAGCGCTCGACGATCCGGCCCGCAACGGGGTCCCGGAACTCTGGCGAGCGATCCGGGAGCGCCAGCTTGCCCTCGCCGCACCCGCCCAGTTAGAGGAAGTTCCTTAAATGGCCATCGCCGCACCAGAGCCCACCCAGGCGGGCTACCGCCCCGTACATCCGACGCGGTTCGTGACGGCTGCCGCGCTGTTCGACGGCCACGACGCCGCGATCAACATCATGCGGCGGATCCTCCAGGCCACCGGCGCGGAGGTCATCCACCTCGGCCACAACCGTTCGGTGGCCGAGATCGTCCAGGCGGCCATCGCCGAGGATGCGCAGGGCGTGGCCGTCTCGAGCTACCAGGGCGGCCACATGGAGTTCTTCCGCTACCTGGTCGACGAGCTGCGAGCTGCCGGTTTTGGCCACGTTCGCGTCTATGGCGGCGGCGGTGGGGTCATCGTTCCCGAGGAGATCGCCGAGCTCGAGGCTTACGGGGTAGCCAAGATCTTCAGCCCCGAGGATGGCCGGCTCATGGGCCTGCAGGGAATGATCGACCAGATGATGGCCGAGTGCGATCGGCCCCTGCCGCCCGCGGCCGAACTCTCGCGCCTGGCCGTGGATCAGCCGGGCGTGGTGGCCCGGGCGATCACCTACGCCGAGGCCGGCGAACTCGAACCGGAGGCAGTCGGCGATCGGCCTGCCGACATGCCGCCGTCCGTGGTGGTGGGATTCACCGGCACGGGCGGGGCCGGCAAGAGCAGCCTCGTCGACGAGATCGTGCGGCGGTTCCTCGCCGACCAGCCGGACAAGACGGTCGCCATCCTCTCGGTCGACCCGACGCAGCGTCGTACCGGCGGAGCCTTGCTCGGGGACCGGATCCGCATGAACGCCATCTACGATCCGCGGGTCTACATGCGATCGCTGGCCACGCGGGCCGCCCACGCCACCAGCTCCAGCGCCCTGCCCCGGGCCATCGACATCGCCCGCAGGGCCGGCTATGACCTCATCATCGTCGAGACTGCCGGCATCGGACAGTCGGATTCGCAGATCGCCGATCTGGTGGATGTCTCCACCTACGTGATGACGTCCGAGTATGGTGCGGCCAGCCAGCTCGAGAAGATCGACATGCTGAGCTATGCCGACCTGGTCGTGCTCAACAAGTTCGACAAGCGGGGGGCCGAGGACGCCCTGCGCGACGTTCGCAAGCAGGTCCAGCGGAATACCGGCCGGTTCGAGCGCGGCCTCGAGGACATGCCGGTATTCGCCACCATCGCCAGCCAGTTCAACGACGAGGGGACGACCTGGTTCCACGACAACCTTCTGCGGCTCGTCGCCGAGAGGACCCACCTGGACTGGAGGCCGCGTCACCCCGCGAGTCCGAAGCAGTCCCGGAGACCGGTGCTGGTCGGCGCCGATCGCTCGGCTTATCTGTCCGAGATCGCCCGCACCGTCCGCAAGTACCACGAGCAAACGCGCCAGCAGGCCGAGACGGCGTCGCTGGCCTACGGCTACTGGAAGGCCCTCGGCGCGATCGATCCTGCGGCTCCTGCAGCCGGCCAGCCCTATGCGCCCGAGATGCTGGTCGAAGGGGATTCGGCGATCGCCGTCCTGCGCCAGCGTTACACCGAGGCCCTGGCCGATCTGGACGGCGACACGCTGGCCAGGATCCGAGAGTGGCCGGAGGTCGTGCGGTCTTACACCCAGCCAGCCCACCACTACACGGTGCGCGGCCAGATCCTGGCCGTCGACAATTACTCGACCACGCTGTCCGGGAGCTCCATCCCCAAGGTCGCGTTGCCGAGCTATCGCGACTGGGGCGATCTGGTCGGCTGGCAACGCTTCGAGAACGTGCCCGGGCGCTTCCCCTATACCGCCGGCGTCTTCGAGTACCGCCGGCGCAGCGAGGATCCCACCCGCATGTTCGCGGGCGAGGGGACGCCCGAGCGTACCAACAAGCGGTTCCACTACCTGGCCCCGGCGGGGGACGATCCGACCCGCGCCCGGGTGGCCCGCCTGTCGACGGCCTTCGACAGCGTCACCCTGTACGGCGAGGATCCGGGCCTGCGGCCGGACGTCTACGGCAAGATCGGCAACTCGGGCGTCTCGATCTGCACGGTCGACGATGCGCGCAAGCTCTACAGCGGCTTCGACCTCTCGGCGCCCACCACGAGCGTCTCCATGACGATCAACGGTCCGGCCCCGATCGTCCTGGCCATGTTCTTCAACGCCGCGATCGATCAGCAGGTCGAGCGGCACCTGGCCGACAGTGGCAGGCTCGAAGAGGCCCGGTCGACGATCGCCCGGTGGTGCGACCAGCGGGGTATCGAGCCGCCGCGATACGGGGAGTCCCTCCCCGACGGCAACACGGGCCTGGGTCTGGCCACGCTCGGAATCCCCTCGCGGCTCCTGGTCGACGAGGCCACCTACCAGCGCATCAAGGACCAGACCCTCAAGGGCGTGCGTGGGACCGTCCAGGCCGACATCCTGAAGGAGGATCAGGCGCAGAACACCTGCATCTTCAGCACCGAGTTCGCCCTGCGGATGATGGGCGACATGCAGGCCTACTTCATCGCCAGCGAGGTTCGCAACTTCTACAGCGTGTCGATCTCGGGCTACCACATCGCCGAGGCCGGGGCCAACCCGATCACGCAGCTGGCGTTCACCCTGGCCAACGGCTTCACCTACGTCGAGTATTACCGGTCGCGAGGCATGGCGATCGACGAGTTCGCCCCCAACTTGAGCTTCTTCTTCAGCAACGGACTCGACGCCGAGTACTCGGTGATCGGGCGGGTTGCCCGGCGCATCTGGGCGGTGGCGATGCGCGATCTCTACGGTGGAAACGAGCGCTCGCAGAAGCTCAAGTACCACATCCAGACCTCAGGTCGCAGCCTCCACGCCCAGGAGATCGACTTCAACGACATCCGCACCACCCTGCAGGCGCTCTACGCGATCTCCGACAACTGCAACTCGCTGCACACCAATTCCTACGACGAGGCCATCACGACTCCGACCGAGGAGTCCGTGCGCCGGGCCCTGGCGATCCAGCTCATCATCAATCGGGAGCTGGGCCTCTCGCGCAACGAGAATCCGTTGCAGGGAGCGTTCATCGTCGAGCAGCTCACGCAGCTGGTCGAGGACGCCGTGCTGGCGGAGTTCGATCGCATCTCCGACCGCGGCGGTGTGCTCGGGGCGATGGAGACGATGTACCAGCGCAGCTTGATCCAGGAGGAATCCCTCCACTACGAGCGGCTCAAGCATTCGGGCGAGCTGCCCATCATCGGGGTCAACACCTTCCTCAACCCCAAGGCGCAGTCCCTGGGGGCGCCCGAGCTCATCCGCTCCACCGAGGACGAGAAGCGCCAGCAGGTCGATAACCTCGGCGCGTTCCACCGCCGCAACGCGGCCGAGGCTCCGGCGGCGCTGGCACGCCTGGTGGAGGTCGCGCGCTCGGGCGGCAACCTCTTCGAGGAGCTGATGGAGACCGTGCAGTTCTGCTCGCTGGGCCAGATCACATCCGCGCTCTACGCTGTGGGCGGTCAATATCGCCGGGCGATGTGACGGGCCGGAGGCTTTCGTGCCAACCATGAATCAGGAGGTTTCGATGAACGATCGCAGGATCCGGGTCCTCATCGGCAAGCCCGGCCTCGACGGTCACGACCGCGGGGCCAAGGTGGTGGCGCGGGCGTTGCGTGA